>CAZQKE010000037.1:0-23128 GCA_964593865.1 uncultured Anaerolineaceae bacterium
TTGACATTGTCCAGGTGTACTTTGGTCAGGAAACAAAAGCCGTCGGCGATATTGATCATGGGAACGTTCCGAGTTTCGCCGTTAATATGCGACGCGCTGACATTATAAGTAGTGATGTTCCACTCAAGGTCAAGGGTGACATCGCCGCTATCCCCCCCGCCGCTCAGCCCCTGACCGGCAATCACGCTGGTGATATCACCGTTCGGTATCGGCTGGCAAGTCACAGAACCATCGGCATTGATAACTCGAATGGCCTCGCTGCCGGAGCATGAACCTGACACACGCCGTTGCAGGTATGTCGTGTCAGCAGTCAAGGTTACATCGCCGGTATCCCCACCGCCGTTCAACCCGGTGCCGGCATTGACGGCGGTAATGTCTCCATCCGGTACAGTTTGGCACGTCACAGTTCCATCGGCTGCAATCTGCCGGATGGCCTGACCGCTGGTGCAAGAGCCGCTTACTCTCCTCTGGTAGTAGCTGGGCGGTTGTCCACCCAGGTTGTCGGCATCGTCGGCCCGGTCTGCATGGAGATTCTCAACCAGCACGTCGCTATTTACAGTAAAGGGGGGTTGCCCTGCCGTCACCTGAAATTCTACCTGATCTCCAAAGGTCACCGCGCTGGCAAAAACGGCATCGGCGTTGAAATCGACCGTGCCGTTAAAAGTCGTATTCCCCCCTACCGTTTCGTTCTCGGTCAGGTTGAAATAGTCGGTCAAATCAGCATCGGTCAGGAACGCGCTGGCATCCTGACCGTCCAGTTGATCGGCGTTGAGACCGAGGACCACCTCGGTACTGGCGACGGTAAAGGGGGGACCGCTGTTATTGTCAAAGGCCGGGCGGCCGTCAAAGGTCACATCGGCGGCAAAGGTCGTCGTCCCGCTCACCACCTGGCCGTCTTTGTCCAGTTGGAAATAATCGGATGAATCCAGGCCGTCCAGCAGGTCGGCGTTCAGATCTGAGACTTTGGCGGGGCCGCTCACGGCAAAGGGCGGATTGGCCCCAAAGGTCGGCGTGCTGTCAAAGGCCACGTCGCTGCCGACCGTCACCGTCTCACCCGCATCTAGCCGGAAATAGTGCTCCGCCGTCCTGCCGTCCAGCTGCTCGGCGTTGAGATTGGGGATCAGAGTCGCGTGGGTGACGGTGAAAGGGATGGCGTTGGCAAAGGTGGGGCTGCCCGTGACCTGCTCATCCTCGTTTAGCGTAAAGAAGCGGCTCTCATCCTTGCCGCCCAGCTGCCCGGCGTTGAGGTTGGGGATCAGGGTCGCGTGGGTGACGGCGAAGGGGACGGTGTTGGCAAAAGTGGGGCTGCCCGTGACCTGCTCATCCTCGTTCAGCGTAAAGAAGCGGCTCTCATCCTTGCCGCCCAGCTGCTCGGCGTTGAGGTTGGGGATCAAAGTGGCATGGTCAACGGCGAAGGGAACGGTGTTGGCAAAGGTCGGGCTGCCGCCGATTGTCTGATCTTGATCCAGGATGAGGAATTCGGTAGAATCTTTGGCGTCCAGGGTATCGGCATCCAGCCCCGATCCGGCCCCTTGGTCCAAGCGCAAGACATCGCCGTTCAGCTCAAGGGGGGCCACGGCGGTCAAGGGGCCTTGCAGCGGTTCGCAGGTGATGGAGCCATCCTCATCAATCTGGCGGATGGCTTCCGAGTTGCTGCAGGAACTAACCACCCGGCTTTGGATCAACCGCTCATCTACGGAGAAGGCGGTTCCCTGCTGGCGCAGGCCCCACCCGGCCCGGTATTGGGTGTCGTTGTCCACCCCATCGGCGAAACCGGGCGGCATATCCTGAATGCCGTCCCAGGGGGCGGCCAGGGCGTAGTGGGCGTAAGGCGCGGCGTTGAGGGCCACGCGGGGCAGCTTTGTCGGCCCGGCGTCGCCGGGGCACCGGACGGCGATCTCCAGCCAGCGGGCTTGGCCGTCGAACACGTCCGCGCCGAAATCAAGCCGGACGGTAAAGAGGCCGTCGACGACGGTCACATCTTGGTTGAGGTCCGGCCCGATCTGGCTGCCCGCCGTCTCATGGTCATAGAGCCGAAAGGTCATGGCGCAGGTTGCGTCCACCGGCTGACCGCTTTTGGCTAACCTGCCCTGGTAGGTGATGGCCGTGTCCACCGGGGTTGCCTGTTGCGGTTCTTCCTGAGCAATGCTCACCCCGGCGAGGATGGCCAATGCCAAGATCACGACGGCAAAGATATGATAAAATTTCATCAGAGACCTCCTTTGCGACTTGCGGCGGACCACGGTCCGCCGCCGACAGATTCACCCGATTCCCAAATCGCCCAAGTTGCGTTCCGCACGAATGATGCGGGGGAATCCGCGCTATTTTTTAGTGCCCTTCTGGGTCGGCCGTATATCCCCGACTCACAAAAGGCAGGTAGGTATCCGGTCGCCCCGTACCGACCACCAGTTGTAGGTGGGCGTACACCTCCTTGACCTGGGGGCAGGGTTCGGAGCGAACCGTCAGGGTGACATCATACGTGCCGTTGGAAGCGTAGGTGTGGGTTCCCGCCTGCCACTGGGCCGTCGTCCCATCGCCGAAATCCCACAGGAAGGTCAGGACGCCGCTGCCTTCCTCCACCGCGCCCACGAACCGGATGGGTTCCCCTCGTCGTGGATCGGGGGTTTTGACATAAATTGTTGGATTCCGGGGCCAGATGCACCATGTCCCCCGCACGCGGAAGGGGGGGCTGACGGCCCGGCTCAGGGTGCGGCGCAGGCCACCTTGTGCCGTCAGGGGGATGATGCTGATGCGGAAGCGGGCATCTTCGCTGATGGCCTGATCGGTGTTGGCATCCCACAAAAAGACTCCTGCCTGCCCCAGGCGCAACGTCGTTGAAGGGGGCGGCGGCGAACCGGCCAGGGGTGTGGCCGGCCTCCAGGTCCCTCCTCCGTCGAGGGAGTACTCAAAGATCGTTTGGGCGATGGGCAACCCCGGCTCGTTCGTCTTGGTGACGACCCGCGTGCCGTCGGGGCTGTAGAGGCGGTAGGTGATCGTCACCGTCGGCGCGTCGGGACCGGCCAGGATGAAGGGTGAGGAGAAAAAGTAGGCGTCGTCCACGCCGCCGGGCCGGTCAAGGGCCAGATAGGGCGGGTTGGCGGCCAGGGGCATGGCCGTTACGAAATCGTCGCGCAGGTGGGCAGGCCGGGCGTAAGAGTTCTCATACACGCCGATCCCATCCTCACCGCTGAGGGCCAGGTCCAGGTCGCCGTCGCCGTCCATATCGCCCCAGGCCAGGCCGGTGGTCGCCCGCCGTTCCGCCGACCGCCAGATCCAAACCAAACGCCCCCCGCCCATGTTGCTGTACACCTGGTCGGCTTCACCGTTGTTGCCCACGGCCAGGTCCAGGTCGCCGTCGTTATCCACATCGCCCCACGCCAGGGCGGTGGTGCGGCTCATCTCTGCCGAGGTCCAGACCGGCTCGCTGCTCAGGGTGGCGGAGATGTTTTCGTAAATCTGATTGGCCTGTCCATCGTTGCCCAGGGCCAGGTCCATATCCCCGTCGCCGTCGTAATCGGCCCAGGCCACGGCGGTGGTCGCCATGCTGAACGGCGCGGTCCATTGCAGGCCGAACGTGCCGTCGCCCTCGTTGCGGTACACCTGACCGGGCCGCCCTCGGCGGCCCACGGCCAGGTCCGGGTAGGGGTCGCCGTCCAGATCGCCCCAGGCCACGCTCTGCACATCGCCGCAGCCGGTTACGAACCAGAAGGGGTCGTCGGCCAGATCGCCGTCCCGGTTTTCAAAGACGGCCACGATGTCATCTGCACCCACGGCCAGGTCCAGGTCGCCGTCGTCGTCGGCGTCGCCCCAGGCCACGCTGCGGCTGTCCAGATATTGGGGGGAGGTCCAATCGGGTGAGCTTTTGTTGCTGCCCAGGTAGACCTGCGTACCCGCCGGTGTGCCCAGGGCCACATCCAACGCGCCGTCGCCGGTCATATCGCCAAAGGCGACGCCGTGAGGGCCAAAGCCGCTGGCGGCAAAGCGGGTGTGATCGGCAAAGCGGCCCTGCTCATTGTAGTACATCTCTGCGCCGACGGTATTTTGCCCTGCGCCAAAGAGCAGGTCCAGGCTGCCGTTACCGTCGCCGTCGCCCCAGGCTACATCGTTGGCTGCCAGGGGGGCGATGGCGGTCAGATGGGCGTTCAAGGGGGCGGCAAAAGTGCCGAACAGGGAACTGGCGGCAAAGGGATTGGCCGCCGCCAGGTCCGGGTCGCCGTCGTTGTCCCAATCGGCGGCGGCCAGATCCAGGGCAAGGCTGGGGTACGGCCCCTCGGTGGGGGCCAGGTAGCGTCCGGAGTCGAAAGAATCGCCTTCGTTGAGATAGATGCGAAACGGATTGAACCCAACGGCCAGGTCCAGGTCGCCGTCGGCGTCGTAATCACCCCATTCGACGCTATAGGGTGCGGGATCGTCGTTGGGCCAGGCGAGGACGAAGGCCGGGGCAAAGGGCGGAGCCGCTCCGGTGTTGCGGTAGATGCGGACCTGATGGGCGTTTTGCCCGGTCAGGGCGGGAATGGCCGCCGCCAGATCCAGACGTCCGTCGCGGTCGTAATCGCCCCAGGCCACATCCAAGGGCATGTTGCAATCGTAAAAGGTGTCCACCGTCAGCGGTTGGGTGGCGGTGTAGCTCCCGGCGGTATTTTCCAGGAGCCAGAGGACCTCGCGCACGGGGCAATTGGTGTTCGTGTAGGGATTGCGATAGTCGTACACCTCCATCACCAGGTCCAGGTCGTCGTCGTTGTCGTAATCGGCCAGGGAGAGCAGGTTTTCGGTCCGCATCCCATAGGTCGCGTAGGGGTCCAGGATGCAGCGGTAGGGTGCGGTGAAGCTGCCGCCGTCGTTCCGGTAGAGGCGCAGGGTGCAGCCGTCGTCCGTCCATTGGCGGTAGGTGACGGCGATCAGGTCCGGGTCGCCGTCGCCGTCGGCATCGTTGGGCACAACCCGCAGCAAGCGGTCGTCGGCGAAGGAAAGGGGGCCGATCTCCAAAAAGCGGCTGCCGTCGGGGCTGCGCTCATAGATAAAGTTCTGAACCGAATCCTCCCACCAGTTGTAGCCGATGGCGATCAGCTCCAACAGGCCGTCGCCGTTGATGTCGGCCCAGTGCACGTCATGGGCGTAGCGACCGCTGCTCCACAACCGGGCCAAGCCCCCTGCTCCGTTGCGGTACACCGTCGCTCCCCCCGATGCGCCGATGGCCAGATCCAGGTAGCCGTCATGGTCGTAATCGCCCCAATCCAGGCTGCCGCTGCCGCCGTAATCATCGGAAGACCAGATCGCCTCGTTGGAGACGGCAGCGCCCGCTCCCGGTTGGATGGGGACCTCCACCTCGGTCTCCGTTTCATTGCTGCTGGCCGAACCTTCGCGTCCGTCGGCCAGGGTGTAGCGGGCGAAGGCCAGGTTCCGCAGGACCGCGCCGTCGTTCTGGCCGCCGACGCGCATGGAAAAGCGGAGGGTTTTGACCTCCTGGGGGAGCAGGACGAGATCGGGCCAGCTGAGCCGGTGTACCGTCGTGATCGTTTCGGTGTAAGGTTGTGGCCCGCCGGGGCCGGGCATATTGACCGTGACCACGATGACCTCATAGGCGCGGTCGCAATCGGGGTCGCAGTGGACATCGCGTTCCAGGGGCTTGAGGGGCAGGACATCTTCCACCTGCACCGTGGCGCTGTATTCGCTCTGGTTGGAAAGGACGATGGTGTAGAGCAGGTCGCCGCCGAGCTGCACGACCGCCGGCGCCGTTTTGAGGATGGACAGATCGGCCTCGCCGGGTGAGCGGGGGCCGGGGCGGGCCGCCGGAACCCAATCGGGTGGAGGGGGCGGTGCGGTCACGGTCCGCACCGTGACCTGGGGCAGCGCCACAGGTGGAGAAAGGGGCAAAGTGGCGGTGATGTCCATGCTGCGCGCGGCGGAGGGGAACCCGGCGGGACCCGATCCGGGAACTGCGCCCTGGGCCGCCGACCCGCTGCCGTGGAGCAGCAGGGCCAACGCTACCCCCAGCAGCGCAGCGGTCAGCACACCTCCGTAGATTGTGTTGCGTCCCTCACTGCCTGCCTCCATCTCGCATCGTTCCCTTGCGCCTGTGCGCTTCCAAACTAGGGGCATGGGCGGCTGTACCAGCTGGTCGTGCTGGCCTCCGTCTCCCGCTCTTCGTTCCGCACCGGGTCAATGTACACGGCCACGACATAGTACGCCTTGCCGCACGTCTCGTTCAGGGCCGTATCGGTCCAGGAAGTGGCGTTGGGATCGTCCACCATGCCCACCGGCAGGAACGAATCGCCGGGCGGCACATCGGCGCGGTAGATGCGAAAACCGATGATCACACCCCGGTACTGATCGTCATAGTTCCACTCAATCCGGTTCGTCCCGGCGGCTACATCCTCCACCCCCCGGACGCCGTAGGGCGGCGGAGGCGGCTGCATGGCCGTCACTTCAAACTGCACAAAAGCCGAAACCTGGTTGGCCCCACCGTTGTTTTCGGCGGTGAGCATATAGGAGGCCGCTGCCGTGACCGGATCGGGCAGGACCACCTCGCCGCTGGTCGGCTGCGCTCCTAGATTTTGAATCGTCACCTTTTCGGCATTTTCCACGCTCCAACTCAGCTTGACCCTGGCCCCCACTTCCACTTCATAGAGGTAAACGGTCCCGTTATCGGTCTCGGTCGCGCCCTTGAACACAACGCGGTCCTGGGTCGGGTCCAGCCCCTCCGCCTTGTAGAAACTGATAAAGGGCGGCGGGAAGGGAGTCGGCGTGGGCGTGGGGGTTGGTGGGACGGTGGGCACGGGCGTCATCGTGGGCGTGGGGGTCGGTTCCAGAACCGTGACCTCGGCGGGCATACTGCTGCTTAGATCGCCGTTGTAGGCGGTTAGTACGTACAGCGTCGTCTCTTTGGGCGTCACGGTGATCGTGCCGGACCGCGAGATGGGCGTGGAAAAGACCAGGTTCGGATTTGTTATATCAATTTTGGTGAATGCACCGGAGACCGACCAGGTGAGTTTGACCTGTTCCCCTTGCCCGCCGACGATCTCGTTAGGCGTGGCCTGGAAGAGCTGAATCTGCGGGGCCTGGGGCACGGGGGAGGGGGTCGGCAGAGGGTTGACGACGACCTCCCGCAACAGCGATTTGTTCTCCACCGTGGTTCCGTCCTCGCCGGTTTTGTAGGCGGTCAGCTGATAGGTTGTCAGGCTCGTCGGCTGATCGCCCATGTTGCCTTTGACCGGCAAGCCCGTCCCCAGGGGGTCAATGCTCACCGTATCGGCCCCCTCCACTTCCCAATCAATGCGTACCGTCTCGCCGACGGTGATCTCCAGGGGGTCCACGTCAAAACGGATGATGACGGGCGTCGGCACGGGGCGGGCCAGGGCCATGATCCGCAGCGGCTTTTGAACCTCTTCGGGCCAGGAGTTGTTGCCGGCCGAAAGGGTGAACACCGTGTCTTGCTCTATGGTGTAGGACCGCTGGCCGCTTTGCAGTTCCTCTCCCTCGAAGGTTTCCTCAATGCCGTCGTACTCTATTTTGACCGTATCGGCGTCGGCGACGCGCCAAAAGAGGGTGACCTCTTCGCCCACCCACACCTGGGAGCGGTCGGCGCGGAATTCCACGATAAAGGGCTTGACCGGCGTGACATAAACGGCCACTTCTTTGCTCCGGCCCGCCAGCCAGGGAACCAACCGCGAGAGCCAGTTTTCCGCCCGCAGGCGGTAGTAGCCGTTTTCCGTCGGCGTGTGGACCACCGCTCCCGTCGGTGCGGTCAGCTCCGACGGGGCCTTGAGGGTTTGCCACTGGCCGCCCTCGGTCCGATATTCCAACGTCAGCCGCAAAAAGAGGGCGTTCAGGTGATTGAACACGCCGCTGGGCGAAAGGCCGGGGAAGCGGGAGGCATCGTAGGTCAGCGTGATCTCCTGGTTGACCAAAGGTGTCGTCGTATCGGCCTGTAAAGTCGGTTCGGCGGCGGGCCGGAAGAAGAAGCCGACCAAGAGGGCCAGCCCGATGAGCATCATCAGCAGCATCCAGGGGCCGATGAGAGGTCCCATCTTGAGTTCCCCCAGGAGGGCACGGGGCGCCAGGCCGCCGTCGACGAGGGTGGTGGTGATGGTGTAGTTGTAGGTGTGCCGCCGCAGGCTCACCAGACGGCGCGTGAGGGGGGTGATGAGGAACGAGACAAAGATCGTCGTCCCTGCCGCGACCCGCACCTCGGCCTGGTTGGCCCAGGCAACCTCCTGCTCCGTTGCCCGTCCTCCGCCGATCTCTTCGCCGGGGACCAAAAACTCAAAGTTACACCCCTTTTCCGCATCCTCCCCCTGGAGGCGAAAGAGGGCATTGCTGTTCCCCTTGTTGGTGATCGTGATCTGAGCCTGACCGGAACGTTTCCGGTAGGAGACGTTCTGGCGTTTGGGAGAAAGTTCCCCCACGGAGAATTCGTAATAAGGGTTGATGTGCAGCAGGGCGTACAGGCGGCTCTGCCGACCGGGATATTCCGGGGAGGTGACGACGACGGAGAAGGGGTGCGGACCGGCGGTGCTGCTCGGACGGCGGGGCGGGCTGATAAAGATGGTTACGGTCGTCCGTGCCCCTTCGTGTAGGTTGACCGAGGGCGTCAGAATCGTCACCCAAGCGGGGTCCAACCCCTCCACCTGTATATCAAAGGAAGCAACCAGCCCTCCACCGTTGACGATGGACACTTCCAGGGAGACGGTCTGCTCAACGTCAACGGTCCATTCGCGTTCGGAAAGGCTGGCCATGACTACCGAGTCGGTCTGATCCGAGGGCAGGACGGCCATACCGGTCGGTGGAGCGACGGGAAGGGGGGCAGGGGCTGCAGGGGCTGCGGGAGAGACAGGAGGAGCGGCGGGCCGTTCGGCCTGCGACGGTACAGGCTCGCTTTCCTGCAGGATGAGGGTGTAGCCTCCCAGCTGCAACGTATCCCAGGTGCGGATTTCCGTGGCGGTGTTGGGCGGCAGGGGCTGTTGCCCCAGCATCATCTCATTCTCCCCATCCAGATTGATGATCTGGTAGGGTGGCTGCCGGTGGTCCAACACGGCGTGGAAAAGCGCAATGCGCGGGTCATCCAGGACGAGATCGTTGTCGGGGTGCCGCCCGATGTTGGTGACACCCCGCTCCGGATCTAGATCGTAGAACCGAATCTCGCCCTGTGGACCGATAATTTCCAAACGGGCTTGCAAGGACACCACACCTTCCTCAAGAATAATACGGGCCGTCCACGAAGCGGGCGCGAATGCGCGAATGCACGAATACGCCCGGCCCGGGTTGGAACCGCCAAGGCGCCAAGAGCGCGAAGGTCTTCTTGCTTTTTCTCCTTCCTTTGCGGCCTTTGCGCCTTTGCGGTTCAAACCTCCGGAACCGCCAACGCGGGCCGTCCGCGAATCGGGCGCAAAACCGCCCCTCCGTCCTTAATCTTACCTCATAACCGGCCCTGGGTCAAGGCCAACAGCAGTGCACCGCTCACCAGACAGCCCAGTGTCAACAATCCCAGGGCCAGCATAGGAAGCAAATAGCGACGGAGCCACGAGACTCCCTCAAACTCCACCTCTGCCTCCTCCACCACGGGCGGGGCGTCCCTCTGCCCCGTAGGGCGGGAGAGGATGGAAAAGGCAAAGGTCTGCGTCCGGCGGGGCCAGCGGAGCGGCTCCACGAGCAGGGTAAGGGTCAACGTTTCGCCCGGTGCCACCGGCGGCGTCTGGACCCATTCACCCGTCGGGGCGCCCGAATCTGGAGCGGGGGCGGCGGGTGGTCGTGTTTTCTGCTCCGCCGGGGCCGCCGTCGGTTGGGGTTGGGGTGGGGCGACCTCCGCTTCCGGCGGCGCAGACGGTCTTTGTACCTCCGCTTTGGCTTTGCCCAGCCACATGGGGACCTGCTCCGCCCGGCTGACGGCGCTGCTACCCCGCTGCATTTTAGCTGCAGTACGTTGCACAGGGGTTCCGATGGAACGGGGCAGCAAGCTCCCTAGCGCGCTCAGGGCACTCGCCAGCGCGGTCCCCACCCGCGTTGCCCGTTTGGCCGTATCCAGCATCCCTTTCTTGGGCTTTGGTGGAGCCGGTGCCGGGCGCGGCTGCGGAGTCGGAGGCGTCCCCGCAGGGGCAGGTTCCGCGCCTGTGCTCCCCGGCCCGATCTGCCGGGCCGAGACCCCCTCCCCGTGGACGGATGGCAACATCACATCCCCCAGTGAGAAACGGAAACGGAGGGCTTGTTGTGGGTCCTCGCCGCGCAGCAGATAGCCGCTTTGGATGTTGCCTTCGTTGATGATGTCCAGGAGGAATGCCTTCCGGCGGCCTTTGCGCTGCTGCCGGAAAAAGAAGAACAGGAGCAATAGGGCGGTGAGCAGGGCGGCCAGCAGGACGATGACTATGGCGGCAATGACCGCCATGCGCATCAGGGAAGGGGTAGTCGGCGCAGGCGTAGGTTGGGGCGTGGGCACGGTTGGGTGGAGTACAAAGCGGATCGTGCGGCTGGTTTCCTCCACGCGGCCCAGGCTATCCTCGGCACGAACCGTGACGGTATGCTCTCCCCCGGCGAATCCTTCGCTTTGCAGCAGAAATTCGTAAGGGGGAGATTCGTCCGTGATCTGCAGGCGACCGTCCAACCAGAATTCAACTTTGGTGACCTGGGCAGGCGTTTCAACCTGGGCGGAGATGGTGATGGATTCCCCCGTTGCGATCTCTTCGCGGGGCAAAACGACCGTGACGACAAGGGGACTTGCTACCGTGATACGCACCACGGCCTCTCCCTCGTTGCCGGCCACGTCCACCGCGCGGATGGACAGCGCATGGGGACCGGGTTCCACGGTGCTGCTGTCCCAATCCAGCCGGAAAGGAGGGCCGGACACCCGGGCCAGCGGTTCGCCGTCCAGCAGGTAAGTTACCTGGGTTATGGGTATGGAGGATGTCACCCGACCGGTAAGACCGACCACCCCCCACACCGTTTGTCCTTCGTCCAGACCCTCCAGGGCAACCGTGACCTGACCAAAGACGGCCCGGAAGCGCGCTTCGGCTTGGTCTTCCCCACCGGGGTAGGCGACACGCAGGGCAAAGGGATGGGTTGCGCCGTCTGCCGGCAGAGTCGATTGGAAGGTCACGCGATACCCCTGGCGCATCAACACACCCGCCCGCCGGAGGTTGATCTCCACCTGGGCCGGATCGGAGACGACGAAAGCGTGCCCTCCCGTCCGCCCGGTCAGGTCGCGGTGGATGTCGGCCTGGGCTTTGGGGCCGATGCCGATGGTGTAAATGGGCACATGGGCTGCTCTGGCCTGCGCCACGGCGTCGTCCAGGGACATGTCGCCGATGTTATCCACGATGTTGGTGATCATGAGCACGGCCTTACGTCCCGCCGGGGCCGAATCGGCCAGTTCCACGGCCTGCGCCGCCGCCGTGTTCAAGGTAGTGCGGTCCCCCGTCACCTGTAGTCCTCCGATCACCTCCTTGAGCTTCTCTTTGTCTCCTGTGAAACCCTGGAGGACCCGAATCTCGTTGTAAAAGACGAGAACCGCAACCTGATCCTCCGGCCCCAGGGTGTCCAAAAAGGCGATGACCGCCTTTTTGGATTCGGCCAGGTATTTCGGCGGGGTGCTGAGGTCCATTGCCAGCACCAGGCGCAGCGGCCGGTGGCTGTCATCGCCGACGGCCAAAGGGACCAGGGGTGAACCCGGCGTCCGGGACTCGTCCTCATAGACCCGGAAATTGTCCTCTGTCAGGCCGACGATGGGCAAGCCGTCCTCATCGGCCACGGCCACGTACACCGTCACCAGGGGAAAGTTGTGGCTGTCCACCTCGGTGATGGTGAGGGTGGGTGGACCGCCGTTCTGGGCCGCCGCCTGGGAGACGAGGAACAGGGCCAAAAGCAAGGCCGATGTCGCCGCTGCCAGGCCGCCGCCTGCTGTTGTGCGGAATGGTGCTGTACGCTTGGCTGGCATCTTTCCCCCTATGTGCCCTCACCTGCCGTGCCGGCCGCCCGGAGACGCAGCCGATGGCGGTAAAAGGGCAGAAAGTGGATCGTCTCCGTCACACCGGCCCCCTCGCCGGGATATGCTTCCGGCGCGGTGGCCCGGATCAAGATGCGATGATCACCGGCCAACGGTTTGTGGCCTCGGTGGTAGAGCCGGAAAAAGACCTCTCTTTCGGCATTGGGAAAGAGGATCGGTCCCGGCCCGATCTCGTAGCACTCCGAATCCAAGCCTTCCAGTTCCAGATCAAATTGGACTCCCGATTGGTCCCCCAAGTTCTTGACGATCACCGCCCCATCTACGGTGCTGTTGGGCGGGATCGTTTTCTGAGACAGGACCAAACGCACCTGGATAACGGGCGAGGTGTCGGCAGGCACACCGGCGGAAGGCATCCCCTCCGCCGTCGTCCCCGCCGCCGGTGGCGATGCCACGGGGGCGCGCCCGGTATGGAAGGTGAGGGTAAAATCCCCCAGCCGGATCCGGACTCCGTCGCTCAGATCGGCGAAGGAGCGCGGCGGAATCACCGGGCGGCTCCCCCCTTCCAGGCGGATGTCCGCACCGCCCAGGTTGACCAAGCGGTAACCGCCCCCCTGCGGCCAGGAAAGCAACTGAGCATGACGGGGGTCCACGCCGACGCCCCGGCTACTTTCCAACACCAGGTCGTTGCCGGGTGCGCTGCCGATGTAGACCAGGCTCTTTTCCACAACAAACCGCCGAGTCCATCCATCCCGGTCCCGGACTTCTAGCCAAGTGTTTGCTTCCATCAGGCATTCCTCGATTGAACACGGATGCGCAAATACGTCCGACCCGCCCGCACTTTTGCCCTCATGCGATCAACAAAGCGGCTTTGGCCAACCAGCGCAACCGCTTAGATACCCCTTCGGCCAGCGTCTCCCGCGCGTCGCGGGGGGCAAGGGGCGGTTCGCCTTTCCTCTGCACGACCAGATCGCCGGCGGCGACCGGCCCGTTCCACAATACGTCCACCAGGGCAGGAACGGTGCGGCTGCCGTCCAGGTGGCGCAGCAGATAACGGTCCAGGCTATCCAGGCGAACCCGCTCGTGGCGCAGGTTGGTGACGCGGCTGCTTTCCGCCGCTTGCAGACGGGCCACGGGGCTGGCTTTGGGACGCTCGCTCACCGTCGGCGCCATCGGCGGGGTGTAGACGTGCAACTCCACCAGTTCGTCGCTGTGCCCATATGCCATCAACAGGTTGGAGGCCAAAATCCGGGCGTCTTTGTCCTCTTCCGCCTCGGCGGCCTCCCCGGCCCGGCGGCGGGCCTCGGCCAACAGGTCGGGGAAGGGAACCGCGCGGGGCCAAACCTCGGCCAGGTAGCCCATGGCCTCCTGGGTTACGGGATGGTCGGTCGTCAAGGTCGCCCCATCGGAGGCACGGAAGCGACGGAGGACACGCCCTCCTTCCGTCCCGTGCGATTCCTCTTCCTCCGCTACCTTGCCCACCCGCGAGGCGATGTAGAGGGATGTCAACCGCTCCGGCGAAGGTTGCCGATCCGGAGTCGCTTCCCGGTGGCAGAGAAGGCTGCGGCGAAAGGTGCGGTTTCGCACGAAATCCAGGTATTGCTCGGCCTCTATCAGGTTCCGGGCGTTGTCGCGCAGCATCCGGGGCACAACGGCGGGCAGGCCGTTGGGCAACATGGTGTGGAATTCGGCATCGGCCAGATAGCGGAGGCCCTGGGCTTCCGCTTGGGCGACGAACCGGTAAAAGTAGACCGGCTCGTTGATCGCTTCTAACTCGTCGTGGAGCAGGAGAGCGTCGTCTTTGGGGCGGGCGCCTTCCACCTCACCGTGGAGGAGTCGGGCATACATTTGCAAGAAACCGCCGTAGGCACTGTTTTCCGCCGGGACCGCTTCGGCCAAAAAATCAAGCAAGGCCCGCGCTTGGGCTGCCCGCTCCATCGGGTCCTCGGTCTCCCGCGTGTGGTAAAGCATCATCTCGCGGACCATCTGGATCATGTGCCAGCCGGGGTAGGTGTTGTAGCTAATGTAGGCCACGCCGTCCGGCGTCAGTCGCTCGCGGCAAACCTGCAGGAGCCGCTCCCGCACGGGGGCAGGAACCCAAGAATAGACCCCGTGGGCGATGATATAATCAAACCGTCCCAACTCGGCCGAGACCTCCCGGATGTCCATGTGGTACAAGGTGATATTGCGCAGCCCCAACGCCCGGATGGTCTCCTGCCCCTGCGCGATCTGCCGGGCCGAGCGGTCAATTCCCACAAACTCGCTCTCCGGCAGGCCATATGCCATGGGGATCAGGTTTCCGCCGACGGCACAGCCCAGTTCCAACACCCGGCATTTTTCCACCGGCGGTGTTGTCAGGCCCCACAGCCGCGCAATCGCCGCCAGCCGATCCGGGTGGCTGGAAGCGTAGGATAGGGCGGGGTAGGGCACATGGTCATAGGGATTTTGAGGCATGGCGTCGTTCATAGGCATAAGCGACAATGTTGCAACCCCACTCCAAGGCGGCGCGGATCGTCTCCCGCGAAGGGTTCTCGCCCACGCCTTGCCACAGGCAACCGTAGTCCCGGTGGCTCCAAATCACCCCCTGGCCTGTCTGGATCGCCGCCCGGTCCTTGTCCTCCACGGCCCCCTCCGGCGGCGCGGCAAAGAGATAGGGAGAGGACAGGAGAGGATGCCCCGGCGGCAGGTCCTCCAACCGGAAGCCAAAGGTAGCCAGCAGGTCGGCAAAGGCGGCGTCCGCCGCCGAGGCCGCATCCTTTGCGCCCCGGTGGCAGCTTTCCAGCAACACCGTCCCCCCGCCCTGCAGGTAGGCATACAAAGCGTTCATCTCATCCCGGCTCAGCCGGAAAGTGCCTTGCCCCACCAAGCAGACCAGTGTGTACTGCTCCAACCCCTCCGTGAAGGGGACGTTTTCATCCACGACGGCGCGAAGGCGACCGGCCCGGCCCAGGGCGCGGGCCACAAAGTCGGCCCCGGCGGTGTGCAACGACCGATCTGCCTCGCCCAGGTGACACACGGCCACGCCGACCGTTTCCTGAGGAACGGCCCCCACCTGACGGCGGAAACGCAGATCAATCTCGTTGGGGCCGGGGTGCGCCGGATCGGAAGCGTCCAGGAGGACTGCGTCCCGTGCCTGCCGCCGAACACGGGCCAGTTCCACCCAGGGCGTGTCGGGCAGGGTGGGCCGGGCGTGGATGGTGAATTCGGCGTGGACGTACAAGGGGCCTTCCCGATCTCCTTGTTGGGCGGGGCGGGGTTGGCTCTCGCCGTAGCTGAGCAACAGGTACAGCAACCCTTCCATCTCTTGCCCAAAATCATAGGCCACCGGCTCGGTCAGAACGATGGTGTGCCCCAAAGGGTCCACGGCAATGCCCGGACGAATGTAGACGGCACGGTCGGGCGGATCGCTGGCAATGACTTCCAAGCCGGTGACGATGCCCGGCCCGTGGCCGAATAGGGCGTGGAAACGCTGGACGTGGCGGTGGTATTCGTGGGCTTCCTCCCAGACCTCGGCGGTCACGGCCAGGCCGTTGAAGGGCTTGATCCGCCTGGTGGGAAATTCGCGGATGATTTCAGATTGGTTCATGCTGATCTTCCCCCATTTGCAGTGCGCACGACATGCCGTGCACGGCGCACCGCACTATTTACTGCGTATCTCCAGGGCGTAGCCGGTATGGGCCGGTTTTTCTGCCTCAATGATGGCCTCAATGGTGCGGCGTCGCTCCCGCTCCCGCTCCGGGTCCGGTTCCGGCGGCAGCTCCATGATCACGGTAAAGGTGTGCGGCTCGCTGCCCGTGCCCAGGGCAATGCCCGGCCCCAGCAGGGCATCCGGCCCCAGGCGAAAATTCTTGGCCCGGTGCTCAACGATCCGGGGACGCACACCGGTATAGATTTCCAGGTACTCCTGCAGCCCCCGGCGGGTTCCCCGTCTACGGTACAAAGATGCGGCTCCGCGGAGCAACCGTCGTCGTTTTTCCTCCGGCCAATGTTCATCCAACACCAGGTTGAGCCAGGAAGCCAACCAGGGCAAAAAGTCGGCAGGTGTCAGCCGGGGGTCAAAGTAGAGCCACATATGGTCAATCTGCTGCTCAATGGGTGACCAGAAGCTCTCAAACAACATTAAAAAGCGGCTCATCAGATCGTCGTCCCGGTAGAGCGCGGGCAGATAACGCAGGTATGCCCCTTTGGCCGCCACGGCGACGGCTGCCGTCTCCTCGTCCTCCCCGTCCTCCCACACGATGCGGGCGATGCTCTCCAGGGTGACATCCTCCCTCGTGGGGGCTATGCGGGCCGTCAGTCGGTATTCGTAACTGCCCTCTTCCGCCCTGCTCCACTGCCAGACAAGGCGTGTGCTCCCCATCCGAGAGGTCACGATGGGCGTGGTCCGATCCTCCGGTCCCACCGGCGCCCGATAGTCTTCCAGTTCCAACCCCGCGGGCAAGGTAACCTGGACCGTCAAAGCAGGGGTCGGCGAAAGCACCCGGACGCGGGTATAGAACGTGACCGCTTCACCGGGATAGCAACGGTAACGGTCGGCAACATGGGCGATGGATGCGGTTCGGCTGTCTTTCATCATTCCACCATCTTGACCTCATGATCCAGTGAGCAGAGGAGGGTATCGGCCGGCACGGGGATCATACGCTCCTCCACAAGCACCGGCGGTTGCCCCGGTTGCTCGGCTTCCTGGGCGGGGATGACGGGGCGTCGCCAGAGTTTTATCTCCCAAATGTGCTTGACGCCGGGGACCTGGTGGACGAGGGAATAGAGTTCGGAAAGATACAGGTCCCGGCCAAAGGGCCAACCTTCCCAATGAGGGCCAAAGGGGGATTCCCGGTGCTCGGCTTCGGTCCGGTCGGGCACGGCCGCATCTTCCAAACTCAAAGGGGTCAGGAAGCGGCGCAACAGACGGAGCACGCGACTGCGGACGGCCTGGGGGTCGCTGTACTCGGCGGGCACGATCTCGGCATAGACCTTGATGCCCAGATAGCGCGGCTCACGGACGCGCAGGGTAGTGGTCAGCAGGCGCACCGGGTCCAGGTGACGCTCAACGGTCTCCTGCAAAGCCGGGTCCAGGTGCAGCCCGGTCAGATCGCCGACGCGCAAGGCGTCAAAGGCAGCCGGGACGACGAGGAGTTCCACCATGCCGGGCGGCAGGGAGGCGGCGGAGCTCAAGGGCGCATCCGCCCCGGCAGGAACAGGAGGACGATCCTTTCTGCCCGGAGCCAAGCACTTGACACGGGCCACGGCGCGGCTGGCTCCCAGGGCCAAAGTCTCGTAATCCTGGGCGGTGACGGCCCGCTGCTGGGTGCGCAATTCCCGCCTGGCCCGCATTTTCGCTTCCTCCAGCGTTTCCTGATCCCGCCCGCCGGAAGCGCGGCGCAGGTTCGTCACCCGGTCTATGTAGGGGATGGAGGAGTGCAGGACGGTCAAGGCCCCTGCCGGCACATTGCCGATCACCCCGCCACCGTGGCGGTAGCGGGTGAAGCGGATACGCCGCCCTGCTTCGGGGATGCGCCCGTATTGGCGCACCGAGCCATCCCGCTGGCGGATGGCCGGGCCGAAGCGCACCTGCCCGGTGGCGGTATCCAGAACAAAGTGGCGGTCGTAGCGATCCGATTCGGAAAAATCGGGCACGCGCGTCCAGGGGACAAAGACGACCTCACCATGCCGTTTTTCCTCAACCTCAACCGTCTCCCCCTCCTGAAGGTCCAAGACAGGGGCATGTTCCAGGTTGAAGGTCTGGCCGGGTTCGCCGTTGCTGCGGCCCAGCATCTCGTTGCGGACCACGACGGCATGGGTCGCCCGCGTCGCTGCGCCCAGGGTGTACGCCTCTATGTTCTGGATGCGGGGGGATTCGGAATACATGCCTTGCTCCGGGCGGCGCGGCTCGTAACGGCAGCGTATCCAGTAAGCGTTGCGACCGTGTACCTGATCCGGTTTGAAGGAAAGGGGCAGGTAAAGGACCAGTTGGCCCTCGGCGTTGTTCAGGCCGCCCGTGGTGTCGCGCTCGCCGGGGCGGTTGCTGGGCGGGACCTCCTCCCAGCGGCCGTTCCCCACCGAGCACTCCCACACCCAGGGTGGGTCCTCGCGTCGCACACCGGTCCCCATGACCTCTTCGCACTGAAAGCGCAATTGTAAGATGTGCCCGCTCATATCCCGACCGGCGTCAAACCCCAAGTAGAACGTGTTGCCCGGTTGAGGGGATTCGCGGTCAAAGGCATAGAATAGCTCCACCCCCAGGCGGCTCAGATAGTTGCGATGAAAGTCGTCGGGATCGGCGTCACGTCGCAGTTGGGTCAGACGGGGCGGAGCGATGACCAACCGCTCATCGGTGGTAAAGACGACCTCGCGCTCCTCCTCCGTCCGCTGGGTGGCGACTTCGGTTCCCTGGGGGACCACGGCAAAGGTCTCATCTTCCGGGGCAATGGGGAACGGTGTAGAGAGCCAAAAGGTCAGCTCGGTACGGGCACTGCTGGCCGGTTGGAGCTGAATGCCCAGTAGCTCCAGAAACTTGATATAATTTTTCTCCGGCACCTGATTCAACCGGTAGACGATCATCTCGGTCATCCAGGCAAACAGTTCAATGAGGGTGATGCCCGGATCGCTCACATTGTACTCGGTCCATTCGGGACAGTAGTGCACAATGCGCCGTCGGGCTTCGTCTACCAGGTCTTTTTGAAAACGCAGGTCATCCAGATTTGGCGTTGGCAATGACATAGGTTCCATTCTCCTCTACGTTGGTGGACCGTCAACCCTCATCCGTCAGATAGAAGGGGAAGACAAGGCTGCGTTCGTTGTGGGTATCGCGGATGCGGTAGCGGATGGTGATCAGCAACACGCCGTCGCGGTTTGCGTCGGTCTCCACATTGACTTCCCGCAGTTCTATGCGGGGTTCCCAGCGTTCCAGGGCCTCCTCCACGTACAGGATGGCCAGCCCTTCGGTAGCCGGATCGTGCGGGGCAAAGACCAGCTCATGGATGCGGCAGCCGAATTCGGGGCGCATCACCCGCTCGCCGGGCGCGGTCATCAGGATAATGCGGATGGCCTGCTCAATGTCGTGCTCGCCGCCGGCCAAAGCGATCCCCCCACGTGGGTCAATCTGGAGGGGGAAGGCCAGGCCCTGGCCCAAAAACTCGCGGTTGCGGATGTCTTGATCCATCGGTTACCCCCTTCAGCCGCCGATCAGAACGGTGGGACATCCACCGGTGATGACATCGGTAGGGCCGGTGCAGGCCGCCTGGTCCCCCATCCGCGCCGCCGGTTGGCCGCCGATGAAAACGGTCGCACTGCCCATGATGATGGGACCGCCTACGTGGGGGACAACCCCCGTGACCATGGGACAGGTATGCATATCGCCCATCCGCGCTGCCGGTTGGCCACCGATGAGAACGGTGGGACAGCCAACGGTGATCACGCCGCCGTGGGCGGTCGGGTCTCCCATGCGGGCTGCCGGTTTGCTCATGGTTCACCTCCTACCGATCCCGTCAATTGATCTTGACCAGGGATCCCTGGATTTGGACGACGGCCGAGCTTTTGATGCTCAAAGGCCCGGTGGCCTGGAGCGACATCTGGCCCGTGCTCTTGAGGGACATGTTGGCCATCGCTTCAATGTTGACATTGGCCGTCTTGGCCTTGATGCTAATATCCCCCTGGCTCTCCACGGTGATCGCATTCTGCACCGAGTTGATCACGATCTTGTTCTGGCCGCTCTTGTCTTTGACGAGAATCTGCTCGCCGCCGGGTTTGTCATCCAACACGACGGTGTGTCCGGCGGCGGATTGGAGCGTGATGTTCCCCCGATTCTGGGTGTCATCCAGGGTCACGACGTGCCCACCCTGGGAATTGATGACGATCTTTTGGGCGTTGGGCGTATCCTCCAGGAGGATGATGTGGCCGCTGGTGGAGCGGATGATGCGTTGCTTCACCTTGCCGTCGCTGCCGATGGCGTCGTCGGGGGATAGGGGTGGCTTGTCCTTCTTGTTCCACAGAGCACCGATCATGTAAGGGCGGTGGACATCGCCGTGTTCAAAGGCCAGCAGGACCTCATCGTTGACTTCGGGTAGGAAAAAGAACCCCCGCTCCTTCCCGGCCATAGGCGGCGCCATCCGGATCCAATCGCTTTCTATCTCTTTGCCCAGATAAGGGTACTGGACCTTGATGCGCCCCAACCCCTCCGGATCGCCGCGAACGTTGGTGACGATGCCTACCGTCACCCCCAGCATCCGCCCCCGGCCCTCCTGAAAGATGCCGCCCGGCCCGACCAGGCGGCTCACCAGGTTGGGATGCCGCCCCGTGATGTGAAAAGTGGTCTGGTATCCGTCGGCATTGTAGATGTGGGTGGCCGAAGTCACAAAGTATTTGCCTTTGAAGCGATCCCCAACGTTGTCAATGGTGACGGTCCACCCCGCCCGGATGCGGGGGTCACCGCGGCAGGAGCCTTCCGCCTTGACAAACTCGCGGCTAATATCGTTGCTCAACCCCTTGGCCAAAGCCTTTGCCTCCACGGTGGTGGATACCGGCTGGTTGACCACAACCGCCGAAGCCGCGCTAAAAGCCTGTTTAGCAGTATCCCCACCGGTCTGCTGCATCCCTCCCTGGTTCAACCGGCGGTTGGGCGTTGCACTGCCGGTTACCGCCTCCTTGCCCACCGGGTCCCAGCCCTGGACGGTGATCTGGTCGGCCTGATGGGTCGCCCGCCAGCGGGGACGAAAGTGCTCCAACGTATCCCCCAACGTCAGTCGGGGGCCTTCTCCCAAAACGGCATCCCCCTTTTTGAAATAGAGCTTACCGTCCGCCGCATAAACCTGATAGCCGATGCGCTCGGCGCGTGTCATCAAGAATTCCATGTTGGTCTGGTTGTTCTGCAACACCCACGCATAGGTGATGTTGGTGCTTTCGGTATCCACCTCCGGACTCAGGCCGACCTCTTGGGCGATCTTTTGGACGATCTGGGCATCGGTTTGGTTGGTAAATGTGCGGGTCTTTTTGCCCCGATGGAGACGGTGGGAACGGTCGTACCCCCGCACCAACAAGGTGCTCTGACCTTCCCAGGAGAACTCCGGTTCCAGAGACGTGATCTCGCCCTTGATGAGCCGCCCCCGGATGGATAACCCCGCGCCACCCTCTTCTGCCCCGGTTTGTATCTGGATCTCCACTTCGTTGCCGATGGACAGCCGGGCATCATCCACCCATCGCAGCTGAGGGTCGTAAAGCAGAATGGTGAACATATCGGGCAGCTGCAAGCTCTGATCCACAACTACCTCGGCCAGATCGTGCATGAAATCTGCCGATACATCCCGACCGCCGATCTTGATGAAACACTGACTTAGGTGTTTCGTTGTGGTCACAGCTTCACTCCTTGTAAATTCTCCGGTTTCCCGGCGACCGCACCGCGGGCGAGTATCTCCCAGGGCAAGGCCCGGCTGCCCGCGGCAGAGGCCGATCTCACGGCAAAGGAACCAATTTTAGAATCTGCCCCGGTTGCAGGTCCAGCGGGTTCAACAAGCCGTTGGTGACGGCGATGTGCCGCCAGTGGGCCGGATCGCCGTATTCGCGGTAGGCGATCCAATCCAGCCGATCCCCCTGGTGGACTATCCAAATCTTGCGCGGTTCGCTGTACGAAGTGGGGTTCTGGCGGGCCACCTGTTTCCCGACCTCGGTCAGGGTCACGGTGACTTTGGCCCGCAGCGGTGTGCCGTCGGACTTGAAATAGGTGAATTTTTGGGTGATCTTTTTGATGACGGCGGTAAAGGCCAGAAAACGCCCCCATTGGAACCGGCAGCGCGGCGGTTCGCCCTTTTGGGTTTTGGGATTCTTGGTGCTTTCATCCACTTGGGCCAACTCCAGCAGAGTCCGGTAGGTGTCTCGCACATCCTGCCCTGTGTCCGTGGTGTCAAAGAGCAGGTCAATGTTCATGTCCTCCGCCTCTCCGCCGGAAAAGGTCATCAGGGGCGTGTCGCTGCCGATGCTCCTCCGCTCAACCCACTTGACCAAGCCGGTGATCTCAAATTCGTTCGGGTTGAAGTGGCACTTGACCTGCTTCTTCCCGTCCTCGGAGCTGATGGTCGCCCGCAAGGGCCTGTTCCGTTTCTGTTCTTGGGGCATGGTGTTCCTCCTCAAATCATCCCCAGCGACCGGTGCGCCGTTCGCGCTCAACGGCCATCATGCGCTTGATGAGGGGATAGACCTGACGGGCCAGGTGATCCAGATCCAGGTGTCCTTCCTCCCTTTCCGGCTCCTGCGCCTTTTCTAGAGCGATCCGCCGGATGACGCCCGTGCCCGCTTCGGGCCTTTCCCCCGCCTCCTCGCTCCAAGATTGCAGGTGTCCGTCGTCGGGAGAGCGTTGGACGACGGGAGCCAGGGGCATGACCGCTTCCAACGGCGGCAAGGGCATCGTCTCTCTCACCCCCGATTCGGCCCTGACCGTGTGCACAAGGTCCAGGGCGGGGAGGGGGTGATAGGTCCTTTCGGCAACGGTAGGCCGGTGGATCAGGTAGTCGGGCGTCGGGGCAAGCAGGCGGTCCTGAGTGGCCGGGCGGAGGGGAAAGGGCCTGCCCTTTCCTTCCCCCCCCACCGGTGCAGACGTGCCCTCCGCCGCCCGGTCGGCGCGGGGGAGTTGCCGCTCCGCTTCACGCTGCCCGGCGGGGGCTTTGGCCTCCGGCCCGGTGGAAGGGGGTGCGCCCTCCGCCATCCGTTGGAGGGGCGGGGCCTCCCTTTCCTGTTCGGTGCGGGGGAGTTGCCGCTCCGCCGCATCCTGCCCGGTGGGGGCTTCGGCCTCCGGCCCGGCGGAGGGGGGTGCGCCCTCTTCCATCCGTTGGAGGGGCGGGGCCTCCCTCTCCTGTTCGGCGGGGGGGAGTTGCCGCTCCGCTTCACGCCGCCCGGTGGGGGCTTCGGCCTCCGGCCCGGCGGAGGGGGGTGCGCCCTCTTCCATCCGTTGGAGGGGCGGGGCCTCCCCCTCCTGTTCGGCGCGGGGGAGTTGCCGCTCCGCCGCATCCTGCCCGGCGGGGGCTTCGGCCTCCGGCCCGGCGGAGGGGGGTGTGCCCTCTTCCATCCGTTGGAGGGGCGGGGCCTCCCTCTCCTGTTCGGCGCGGGGGAGTTGCCGCTCCGCTTCACGCCGCCCGGTGGGGGCTTCGGCCTCCGGCCCGGCGGAGGGGGGTGCGCCCTCTTCCATCCGTTGGAGGGGCGGGACCTCCCTCTCCT
>CAZQKE010000038.1:0-6624 GCA_964593865.1 uncultured Anaerolineaceae bacterium
TGCTCTTGCAGGTCGCCGTTGGCGTCAAAGCGCAGCGTGCCCAGGGGCGTCTCCACGCCGGGCAGGTCGCGGATGGCTTGGGCGACCTGGGCGGATTCAAAGCTGCGGGCCTCCTTGACCCCGGCGGCCAGCACCTCCATCGCGCTGTAGCCGTTGATGCTGTAGGTATCGGGGTTGCGGTACTCGACGGCCTGGTACTCTTTGATCCAGGTTTCATCCACCGCCGCCTGGGGCCGGGGGCCAAAGGCCGAGACGTAGATGCCCTCCGCCGCCGTGCCCGCTTCGTCAATGGTGGCCGCCAGGAACGCGCCGTCGCTGGCCAGGAAGGGGACGGTCACGCCCGCATCCACCAGGTCCAGGCGCAGGTAGGGGGCTTCCACTTCATAACCGGCATAGAACACGGCATCGGGGCGGGCGGCTTTGATCCGGGCGACCTCGTCGGGAAAGGAGGACTGTTCCACGGCGACTTGCAGATCGGTCACGACCTCCGCGCCCAACGCCTGCAACTCGGCGGTGATCAGTTTCCCCAGGCCGATGCCGTAGGGATCGTCGTTGTAGACGACGGCCACCCGCTTGGCCCCCAGGTTGTTGACCAAAAAAGCGGCGTCCACTTGGGCCTGGGCTGCGTCGTTGGCGTTGACGCGGAAAAAGTTGCGGTAGCCCTTTTGGGTCAGGCTCACTTCGCTGGCCGTAGGGGTGATCACCACCAGGTCCAGGTCCTTGTAGATCTCCATCGCGGCCAGGGTCTGGCCGCTGTTCAGGTGGCCGATGACGCCCAGCACCGTGGGGCCGTTGCCGATGGCGGACCGGATCCGGCGGGCGATCTCGGTGGCGACATCGGAATCCGATTCGTCGTCCATCGCCACGATGGTCACTTTGTAGCCGTTCAGCCCCCCGGCCCGGTTGATCTGGGCGGCGGCCAACCGCGCCCCGCCCAGGACCGTCTGCCCGGCGTTGGCCTGAAAGCCGGAAAGGGGCGCAGCGACATAAACGAGCACTTCACCTTTGGTCGGCTCCTTCGGCCCGCCGCAGGCGGTCAGCAGCAATCCGCCTATCACCAACAGCCAAAACATCCCTCTGATCGTTCGTCTCATCGTCTATCTCCAAACGTGCTACCACTCAGCCGACCCTCCCGCAGGCCGGCAGACAGATTGAAATCGCTAGATTTGTCCGACAGGCAACCGGTTTCAACCTGAAACCGTCCCCACCTGGGAATCACCAAATAGCCGTAGCTCAAGGGCATGTGAAGTATCTCTCCCGATACCGTTCGCCCGGTCGCCCAAAAGATTTCGGGGTATTCCCAGCCGTACAATTCCATTTCCACATACAGGTCATAGGGTACAAGCACTTCGCCTTCGTAACCGGTGTCCAACTCGATCAACTCCTCCGACGGGGAATGAACCCGCCCACCGGGAGTCTTGAGCTGTACTCCTATTGAAAATGTACTCGCACGTTCCCAACAGATCATATCTTTTTGATCCGCCATCCCAGATTGCGCTCTTTGGGTAGGATGTCACCGACGCGAAAGATCAGCCGGTGTCGTGCTTCTGGCACCAGGTCTTTGACCTCCTCGAACGTGTCACCAACTCCTTGCAATCGCCCGTGGGCAATCACAACATATTTGCCCTGGTACTTGCTTTCCAGGTCCTTTCTCATCTCCAAGAATGCTCGATTGTTCAGCACCCGTTCGGCATCTACAAGAGACGGTCGTTGCGCGCGAGAAAGCCACAAGCCAATGGCTTCTTCTAACGCTCGCCCCGGTCCTCCGTTGCCGTAGAGCCACCTGGCAGTCCTGACAAACCTCTCTCGCAGATCTGGCGTTACACTTGTCACGGGGATCGCATCCTTTGTGCCTTCCCTCATGTCCTGCTCCTCTTCCGTTCAGAGTGTCAGGCCTTTTGGGTACGCACCGCTTGTTGATCGGCGGCGAGAGCGGCCAACCCCTCGCCATCCGGCCCCAGCAAGTCGCCGCCGACATGGTACACCTCATCCAGCGTTGTCACCACATCCTGCAACGCCTGGACCTGGTCGGCCACGTCCTGTTGCAGCCGCTGCGCCCGCCCGGAGGCCACATCACGGGCGTCAAGGATCATCACCTGGGAGTAGATCGTGCCGATGGCGGTGATGGTGCTTTCCAGCTGGTATTGGGCACGCTCCATCACATTTTCCAGCTTGCGCAGGTTGTCCAGCTGAATCTGTTTCTGGGCAATGGTCTGGCTGATCTGGCGTTTGACCGCGTCGTTGTCCTCCAGTTGCAGCCGCCGCTTCAGGTTGCCGATGGCCGAAGGCAGCGATTGCAGGTCCTGGTGGATCATGTCGTCGGCCAGGTAGGCATCCAGCCGCCGGGCCAGGCGAAAGACGTTGGCCAGCCAATCGGTGATGCCCCGGCTCACGTCCTGCAAATGCTCGCGCATGATCCCTTCGCGGCTCTGGTTGATCACCGCGTCAATGCGGTCCCGGTATTCCAGGGCCTTTTCCACCCGTTGGCGCAGGGCGGCGTTCTTGATCTCGCGGGGGTTGAACCGTTCGCGGAACATGGCGGCCACGGCGTTGGCCCGGAATTCGGGGTCCTTGACGCTGCTCCAAATCAGGGCCGCTTCTCCCAACGCGCCCAGGATGAGCCAAAACCACCGTTGCCAAAAGGGCAGCGGTTGGGGGACCAGGACAAAGAGGATCAAGGTCAGCGCGATGAGGGCCGCGCTTTCCCAACGGTAAACGGCCTGGGTCACGATGGCCCGACCGGCTTGTTTTTCCAATTCGTTTCGTGTGCTGTGTGTTGTCATCCTCAGAAATAGGTAGACAAAATCTTGTAAAGGTCCTGGATCGTCTCCAGGTCCCCTTCGCGGACCTGCCCGCCGGTCGGCTCCGAGATGGCCCGCAGCAGCTCCATATCGGCGTCGTCTCCGTAGGCGATGCTGAACACGACGACGGGGACCTGTGCATTCTCGGTCAGATCCCAAATAAGGCTTTGCAGGTTGGTGTAAGAGGCGTTCTCCCGCCCATCGGTCATCACCACGATGGCGTTGATGCGTTCCGTATCGCCCATTCTCTGCAACTGGCGGTTGGCCTCGGCGACGCCGTCCAGCAGGGCGGTATCCCCCTCGGCATAGAGGGCATCCACCGCCGCTTCCAGGATGGCCCGGTTGTCGCCCAGCTCATCCAGGTACACCGTGGTACGGACGCCGGTGTCAAATTCAATGAGGCCCACCCGCTCCATGTCGCCCTGGATCTGGTCCAGGAAGGCGCGGAGGGCGGCCTGGGTCTGGGTCATCTTTTCGCCCCTCATGCTGCCGGAGGTATCCACCACCAGGTAGACGTTGGTGTGGCGTTTGGTGTACCACCACACATCACGGACGATGGCAATGACGCCGGCGTTGGGAACCTGGAGGGAGGTCATCGGCTCGGCGGGGTCCACGCCGTTCTCGGCGGTCAGGGGCGAATCGGGGCCGGTCAGGGAAAGGGTGTGGTCGCCGGGGCGGTAGCCGTGACGCAGGACGAGTTGTTGCGCTTCGGACGAAAGGATGTATTCGCGGAATTGGGCAAACACCTGGCGGTGGTAGGGCGTCAGGTCCGCCGTTTCCAGCAAGGCCAGGGGGTGATCCTCCCACAGCGTGCCCTCGGCAGGGTAGAGGGCCACCAACCGCTCCTGCTCCGGGCGGCGATGGGTGTTGAAATAGACGACCATTTGCTCCTGGACGACAAAGGCATCCAAAAAGTCGCGGCCTTCTTGCAGAGCCTGTTCAATGAGGGCCGGTTCATTCCCTTCGCCGTAGTAGCGGACCGTTTTTTCCAGGGCGGCCACATAGTCCAACGTATCCTGGGCGGTGACATCCTCCACCGTCAGGCCCCGCGTCTTGCCCGCTCCGGCGTAGAACATGGCCAGAGTCGCCAGCAATCCGCTGGAAGAACTGGTGGAAGGATGGCTCCATTTGAAATCGGGATCGGACCGCGCCCGTTCGAGCAGGTCGCCCCAGCCGATGGCCCGCTCCGGCCAGCCGATCTCGCGGGCCAGGCCCTCCCAGGTGGCGATGACGACCGGGCTGACGGCGTAGCGCACCGTTTCGCCCACCACCGCCGCCCCTTCATCGCCCAGTTTCTCGCTCCATCCGGCGTCCAGCTGCCCCAGCCAGACCGACGAATCGGGCGTGATGGCCTGGAAATCGGCCTCCCCGTCCAGCACCGCCTCGACCATCTCCTCCGGATCGAGGCGGAGGGCGACCACCCGCAGCGGCCGACCGTCGGCGGTTTCCAGGCCCTGGGCGTTGAACCCTTCCACCAGGGCGGTGAACATCGGCTCCTTTTCCGAGGAGTAGGCGACGATCAGGGCCGGTTCCTCCGCCGCCGGACCGGTCTCATCCTTGCCGTCCAGGAGGCTGCCGAGCAGGGCGTATGTGCCGCAGCAACAGCCGATCACGGCGAACAGCAAGCCGAACAGCAGGAGCAGGATCAGCCGCACATGAGAAGACGAACGACGCCGCGCACCTTTGCTCATTCTCTACCCCTTCTCCAATTTACCAAGTTGTCGACCTACCTTCCCGCCACATTCAGGTCAAACCAGCGCAGCAGGGCCTGTAGCACCTCCCGGTCCGGCGAGCGCATGGCCGTCGTGCGGGGGATGATGCCCATGACGCCTTGATCCGCCCACCGGTCAAAAAGGCTGCCCTCGCCGGTGACGGGCACGTTGGGGTTCGCCGGGCGCAAGCCGTAGGCCAACGCCTGGGCCTGGGCCTCTTCGCTCAGCAGGTATTTTTGGAACTCCAGGGCGGCGTTCTTTTCCAGGGCGGAGGTTTCCGGCCCCATCCAGACGGTGAAAGGAAAGTCGAACCAGGTCACATATTCGGGATAGACGATGCGCAAGGGGTCGGCCCAGCGGGTCTGGATGCCCTGCATGTTGACCAGCAGGTCGCTTTCCAGCAGCTGCCCGGCGTCGCCGGTGGTGTAGCCAAAAAGGGCCAGGTCGTTGACGGTATAGGTCCCGCCGGAAAGATCGCTCATGGACCCCATGATCTCGCCCAGCCAGGTCTGGAATTCGGGGTTGGCGACATCCTCAACGGTGATGTTGGTCTTGCCGTAGTACTCGCCGGCGGCGGCGACCATGGCCGCCAGGCCGCTGATGTTCTTGCGCGGGTTGGAGATGGCGAGTTTGAAGTAGCCCCATTCGGGCCGGCCGCCCAGTTCGGCCCAGCCGCCGGGGGCGACGGCCGCGTCGTGGATGGTGTGCCAGGAGATCTCGCCAAAGCGGTCTTCCAGTACCTGGGCGCGGCTGTCATAAATGCCCCAGGCCAGCAGGGAGATGACCAGAGGGCGGGCGCGGTACTCGCCGTCGGTCAGGAACACATCGCGGCCCAGCCGCTCTTTGTAAGAGGCATTGACCAGCTCCACCAGGTAGCGGCTGTCGGGGATCCAGGCCGTGGGCAGGGGGTCCATCTCGTCCCGTTCGTAGCGGCCTTTGGCCGTCAGGCCGTCCATGGGGGTCACCGTGACGTGGATGGGGTAGCCTTCCAGGGTGTGTTGTTCGGCGTTGAAGCGGTTGGCCGTTTCCTGCACCCAGTCGGCGATGGGCAACGCGCTGACGACGTAAACCTCCAACACGTCGCCGCCCACCTCCGGTGTCAGCGGCTCCCCCTCCTGCTTGCCCACCCGACTCCAGATCAGCCCACCGATGACGATGATCACCGCCAGGCCGACGATTGCAAAGAAGATGATCCGTGATCGCTTCATACCTTCATCCTTCTACTCTGAGCTTTCGGCAGCGTGCCTCATGGCCAGAAATGCCTCTTTGAGCGGTTGTGGGACGGCACCGTTGGCTCCACGAGCACAAGATGTTGACGCGTTTCCGCCTTATCCCAGCCCCAGCCGCGCTTTGCGTTCTGCCAGCTGCGCTTCCAGGGTGCTCCTTTCCAGCACTTCGTCCATCTGGGCATCCAGGCTCTCGGCCAACATCTCGCTGCGGGCCGAGGCCTGATCCAGCCGGGCGCGGATGCTTTCCGCCACCCGTTCAATGTCGGCATCGCCCGTACCCATCAGGTCGTCCAGCGACTTGATGGCCTTGACCGTGATCTCTTTGGAGCGGGCCAGGTCCAGCAGGGCTTTCAGTTCTTCCCGTTCCTGCTTGACCGTGGTAAGGCGGGCCTGCAGCTTGAGACGGGCACTCTTGAGATTTTGGAATTCCTTTTCCTGGCGTTCGATCATCTCATCATAGTTTTCAATGAGACGGTTGACCGAGTTCAGTTTGCTCTGGGCTGCCAGGGCCAGGTCCTCTTTGCCCTCTCGCAAAAAGATGTCTATGTTGCGGTCCAGTTCATCTCGCTGTTGCTCCAACGCTTTGCGCTTGCGGCGCAGCGTCTTGAGTTCCCCGCCTACGGTAGCGGTGGCATCTTCCAGGTTTTCCAGGTTGTCTTCAACCTCGCGGACATAGTGATCAAAGACGGCCAAAGAGTTGGATTGCAGGGCCGAATCCACCAGGGCGTGCAGGTTGGCCGAGATCAGGGTGTTGACCTTTTCCAATAGACTTGCCATTGTGTATCCTCCTCATCGTTCTCTTGGTAGACAAAAGAGGGCTGCTGGCGGGGCAGGCCAGCAGCCGGTGACGCATCCTCTGCCTGCGCCCGCGGCGCAAAGGCA
>CAZQKE010000039.1:0-19283 GCA_964593865.1 uncultured Anaerolineaceae bacterium
ACCGAGGCCGCCGTGTGGGCCGTGCGGGCCGGGTGCGAAAGATGGAGGAAATCCCCCATTGACGGGGCCTGCCGGGGGTGATAGAATGAAGGCAACCCTGAACCCTGCGGAGAGATGCTGTGAGCCAGAGCCGGACCGAAGCGTTGATCTTGATGCTGATGGGCATCGTCATCCTGCTGATGGTCGCCATTGGGGGTTTGTTCTTCCGCATGATGGAATTGCAGCGGGCGGTGTTGGCCGCCTTGCAGCCCTTCCAGGCCGTCGAAGCGCCGGAGGGGTTGGCGGTGGGTAGCCCGGCGCCCGAGTTCACCCTGCCCGACACCGAAGGGCAGGAGGTCTCGCCGGCCGACTTTGCCGGGCAACGGCTGTTGTTGGTCTTTGCCTCGCCCCACTGCTCGGCCTGTCGGGAGATGTACCCCCATCTGAAGGCGTTCAGCGCAGAAAACCCGGAGATTCAAGTGGTGATGATCTCCAATGGTATGGCAGAGGAGAACCGTCGGCTGGTGGAAGAGCAAGGGTTTGGGTTTCCGGTGTTGCTTTGGGAAGATGCGGTGGCAGGCGCGTACCGGGTGCCTGGCACGCCGTTCTTCTATGTGGTGGACGGGGAAGGCGTGATCGTCGGCGAGGGCTTTGCCGGCACACGGGAGCAACTGGAGGAACTGGTCAAGACCGGTAGTAGATGATGGATAATGAGAGGAGGTGGTGCTTATATCCAAAATGGTTGGAGATCTGACCTGGACTAATTTCAAGGGGGTGACGAAAATGATTAAGCGTGGAAAGATGCAGAAGGCAATCTTGGGCACGCTGGCGGTGATGATGGTGGCATCGTTGTTGCTGACTATGGTAGTTTTTGCTGCACCCGGTCCCCAGAAAGCGGGTCATCCGGCAGTGCTTCGCGTCTCGGCAGGCAACCATGTGGAAGATTGGTGTGAGTTCAGGTATTTTTGCGATAGAACCTGTGCACCACCCAATCCACTCCGGGTAAGATGGTGCTGGTGGTGCCACAATAGCGGCTCAGGATGTGTTGTCTGGTGCGACAACAAATGTGCTAATTGATGGAGGCAGGCCACCCTCGATTCCAACATCGGATCAGCGACTGTCTGAAAACTAAAACAGGTGGAGCATTCGTTAGAAGTTGCGAATTCTCCATCAGTCGCTTATTCTACGTGGAGACAAAATGCGCCGCAACCGACCTGTCCGTATGCTACTCATGATCCATATCCTCACTTTGCTGCTGGCGGGCTGTGCTCAACCGGAGCGAACGGCCCTTACCCCTGTCCCCCAACAAACTCCCACGTCGGCCGGGGTTGTAGAACCAGCAACCGTCATCACCTTCGCTTGCTTTTCCCAGTTGCTGGACGACTACGAACGGCTGGCCCAAGAATTCCACTCCACCCACCCGGACCTTGCCATCCATGTGATCACCGTCGAGGATGTCCTCGGCTCCGACGCCACAACCTTCCAGGAAGCCTTGCCCCTGCTTGCGTCTCAGGCCGATGCCTTTGCCTATCCTCTCCCTCAACCCGGCGCAGAACAGGGCCAGGTCCTCGACCTGACACCCTTTCTGGAGACAGACCCTACTTTCGAGGCGGAGGACTTTTTTCCAGGCGTCTTGCAAGCCTACCGTTGGCAGGGGGGCACTTGGGCCTTGCCGGGCAACCTGGACCTGTCTCTGATTGCCTATGACCAGGAACGGTTCGATGCCGCAGGGGTGCCCTACCCCTCCATCGGTTGGAGCTACGACGAATTCGTGGCGACGGCCCGGCAACTGACCCATCACCGGGAGGGGGAGGTGGAGTATGGCTTTCTGGACCCCGGAAGTGAGGGGGTGCTCTCGTTCGTCCGCGGGCGGGCCGGGGTGTTGGTGAACCGGGAGGTCTGGCCGTGGCAGCCGCTGCTGGACCGGCCGGAGGTGGTCGAAGCGGTGCAGTGGTACGCCGACCTGGTTCTCAAATACGAGGTGATGCCCAACGCGGGGCAGATGGAGGAGTCTTTGCTTGCCGACCTGTACCGGAACCGGACGGCGATGTGGGTGGACACGCTGACGGGGGTGGAAGGTGGCGAGAGAGAGGAGTTGGTGGGAGTTGTGCCCTTTCCCGCCGGGCCGTACCCGGCCCACGCGCTCACGACATGGGGGTACTTTGTGAGCGCGGGAACGGCTCATCCCCAAACTGCCTGGCGTTGGCTGGTCTTTCTGACGCGGCAAGGAGGAATCGGCGGTGGTATCCCGCCGCGCCGTTCGGTGGCTGAGGCGAGCGGGTTCTGGGAAAAGGTGAGCGAGGGAAGGGCGGCGGTGTACCGTCATGCCCTGGAGAATGCCTTTTTCCCGCCGGGGTGGGAGGTAGAAGAAGCGCTGCACGAGGCCCTCAGAGCGGTGTTGAGGGGAGAGAAAGAAGCCGCAGAGGCCCTGACCGAAGCCCAGGAGAGCCTCTCGAATCTCCTGGCGGAACCGGAAGCGCCCTCCACACCGGTAGCAGCCACCAGGCCCATCCCCAAGCCCTCCCCCGTCCAGGCAAGGAGCATCACCTTTGTCCCGGAAATCTTTCCCAGTCCGGCCATCCGGGAGAAATATGGGAAATTGGCCGATCTTTTTCAGGAAACCCATCCCCACATCCATATCCGTCTCGGCTCCATTTCGCCGCCGTCTACACCTTTTAGCCCGATCCGGCTCATGGCTCAGGAGAGCGATTGTTTCTCCTGGAACATGCTCCCCGGCGGGACAGAGCGCCAATATATCCTGAACGTGCAACCTCTGCTAGAGGCCGACACCGCATTCCCGCTGGATGACTTCTTTCCCCAAGTCCTGGACACCGCTCGGTGGGAAGGGGACCTGTGGGCGTTGCCCTATGCCATTGCCCCGCCCGTGATCCATTACAACAAGGATCTCTTTGACGCTGCGGGAGTGGCCTATCCCCAACCAGATTGGACGTGGGATGACTTTGTAGCAACTGCGGTGGCCCTGACCGACGGCCAAGGGGCGAGCAAGCAGTACGGCTTTGGCGTCATGCAGTTTGAGTTGGTCCGTCAGTTTGTGCAACAACAAGCCGGCCTGCTGTGGGATGTGACGGTTGTTCCTCCACGGCCCCGGCTGGATGATCCTGCCGTGGTGGAGGCGACACGCCGCCTGGCCGATCTGGTGCGGGTGTACAAAGTGATGGAACCGATCTCCCCTCCCAATGCCGAGACATGGTTCGACCAACTCTGGCGATGGGAGGCGATGAAAAACGCAGGCAGGATTGCCATGTGGCTAGATTACTCGGTCCCGACCGTCCTGAACGAAGCCGACCTTCCCGAATTTCAGACAGGCATGGCGCCTCTGCCGCAGGGCGAAGGCAGTCTGGAGTCGCGGGTCTACTTTTTCTACATATCGGCCGAGGCCGAACATCCAGAAGATTGCTGGGCATGGCTCGAGTTCCTGACCGGACAGGCTCTCAAGCCGGGAGCCTTTCCGGCGCGCCGCTCCTTGGTCGAGTCCGACCTGTTTCGGGAACAGGTGACGGAGGAAGAGGCCGAGGCTTTGCTGTTCTCGGTGGAGCATAGCGATTCTGTCAATCTTCAGATTGGCAGCATGTATCCGGAGCTTGTACGGGTTTACGACTGGTTCGACCGGGCCTATGTCGAGATCGTAGAGGGAGGCGATGCGGAACAGGTGTTGGGGGAAGCACAACGCAAGGCAGAATCTTTTGTCTTCTGCTTGCAGCAACAGGGGCGTTTCGACGATCAAGAAGCGGCCCTGGCTTGCGCCCGCCAGGCAGACCCAGAGTATTGAAGTTAGAGGCGGGATGTTGGAACTAGTCTATCGCCTGCGGGAACTCGCCCCCGACCTCCCCCTGATGCTCATCACCGCCGCCCCAGCCGCGAGACAGCGGTCCTGGCCCTGCGGCTGGGGGTGGACGACTATTTGACCAAACCCCTTGACCTGAAGAAAGTACGGGCCACCGTGGCCCGCCTGACGGCCCCCCGGAGCCGGGAGGAGGAGCAGCGATGGCAGGCGGAACAGTTGGCCCGCGCCCGGCCCCGGCTGGCGGAAGCAGAGCGGATCACCCAGAAAAGATTTGGTATGGATCATGAAACTCGTCAATCTTTTTGCTCTTATCCTGCTCTTGAGCGCCTGCGTCGGCATCCCCGGCACACCGCCCCCCCAAGACCCGATCACCCTGGCGTTCATAACCTGGCCATCGGCGCCGCCGGGCCTGTGGCAGGAACTCATCTCTACCTTTGAGCAGGACAATCCTGCCATCCATATCGAGCCGTACTACCGGGAAATCCCCACCGATTGGCCCAAGCAGGCCGACGTTGCCCTGGGGCCGGGCTTGGTCTGGTACCAGGAGGCGGGGAACCGAGGGTGGCTGCTCGACCTGGCCCCTTTCATCGAGTCCGACCCTGAATTCGAGACCGAGGACTTTTACCCAGGCATCCTGTCCCTCTTTCAGCAAAAGGAGCACACCTGGGCTATCCCGACAAACGTGATCCTGTCCGTCCTTGTCTATTCCCCCGACCTGTTCCGCGAGGTCGGAGCGCCCCTTCCCCGACCTGATTGGACCTGGACCGATCTGTTCGAGGCTGCCCGGCGGATCGCCAACTCGGACTCTGGGCAGAAGCGTTACGGCTTTCTCGATTGGGCAGGCGTATCGGCCGAAGATTGGATCGCCGAACAAAGCGGCGGCCTCTACCGACAGCAGGGCAACCGCATGGCGCCCGACCTGGACCGGCCCCAAGTCCGGCAGGCAGTGGCCGACTATTTGACCCTGGCCGATCAGATCACCGTCTTGTCCTCCAGGCCGGGGACCCTGTCTACAAAGGAGATTCTGGACCGCATTGCGCGGGGAGAGGTAGGTATGGCAGTACTGCCTTTGTATGCCGTCAGCGGCGACCTGGACCGTTACCCCAATCTGGCCCTCGCCCCCCTACCGCCGGGAGATCTGGCGGCCTCAATCGCCCTTTCCCCTGGGAATGAATTGGCCGTTAGCGCAGGCACGGCGCATCCTCAAGCCGCCTGGCGCTGGGTGCGTTTCCTGAGCCGACAGAACCTGGGCGATTTCTCGCCGGGCACGCTCCCGGCCCGCCGCTCCGTGGCCGAACTGAGCGGAACCTGGGAGCAGATGCCGCCCCAAGCAGTCGAGGTAGTCCAGGCTACGTTGGAGAACCAGGCCGGACGCCCCCACCTGGCCCTCGCCCCCGACATCGGCGCCGTCTATGAGGCGCTGGGCGCGGCCCTGGTCTACATCCAGGAAGAAGGGATGGACATCGGGACGGCACTGGCGAACGCGCAACAAGAAGCTCTGGCCGACATCCAGACCCGGCAGGCACAACAGGTTGCGGCGACGGCAGAGCCTTTGCGGGTTGCGCCCCCTCCAGGGGCGACAGAGACGACGCTAGAGTTCCTGGTACCCGCCGATGAGCAGCTCTACCGGGCAGCCGCCGAGGCCTTTGAGAACGAACATCCGGGCTGGCATATCCAGGTGAGGGCGATGGGAACCTCATCGCCCACAGGTTGCCTGGCCACGGGCCTTGATGCTGACGCCTTGACGGCGGTTCGGACCTGGGCGCTGCTGGCCGAGCTAACGCCCCTGGCCGAGGCCGATCCCCATTTTTCTCCCGACGAGTTCTGGCCCCAGGCCCTGGCAGCCGTCACCTGGCAGGGGCGGCTTTACGGGCTGCCCGGCGCGGTCAGCCCCCTGGTACTGGCTTACAACCCGGCCGTCTTGGAACAGGCCGGGCAGACTCCCCCTACCCCCGACTGGACGGTGGAAGAGATGTTGCTGGCCGCCGAACAAATCACAGCCGGAGGCCGGGCTTTTGGCTATCTGCCCCAATCCCGCGAGGTCCCGTTCCTGCTGGAACAACAAGGGGTTTCGCTGTTCAGCGCCGACGCTCCGCACTTTGCCGATCCCCAGGTCCTCCAGGCGGTGGAGCGGCTGCGCCGTCTGGGGGGCGAGCAGGTAAGCGTCCCGGTCCCCTTTTCCGATGCCGTCTCCTTGATCCAGGCTGGCCGCGTAGGCATGTGGTTCGAGGTATTCAACTACTGGCCTGCCGATACCTGGCCGGATGGAAGGGAGGTCACGGCGATCCGGCTGCGTCCCGGCACAGCGTTACCGCTGCGGGTCACGATGTACGGCCTGGCGGCGGGCGGCCCGCAACCGCAACGGTGCTGGACATGGATCCGCTTTCTGGCCCAACAAGGCGTCACCGCTTCGGGTGAGGTGCCGGCCCTGCGCCGCCTGGCGGAAAAGGGAGGGACGGGGGAAGCGGCGTGGGCCGCTTCCCTGGCCGCTTTGCAGCAGAGCCAGGCAGAGCCGATCCGTGACACCCCCGTCGAGGACTGGGCGACGTGGTGGTTCGTCCAGGCTCTGGACCGGGCTGCCCGGACGGGCGATCTGGAAACCGCTTTGCAAGAGGCCCAGGACAAGGCGGAAGCGTTCACCGCCTGTCTGGGGCCGACGGGCCACCGGGACCTGCGCCGCGTCCGGGACTGTGCAGCACAGACCGATCCCGAACACCCCCTGGCCCATCTCACTCCCTGATTCCGACGGCATGGCTTGCTTCCTGCCCCTTCCTGTGGTATCATACCCAGGCCGCCAGCGGGAGAAACGCCTATGAGACGAACAGCCCTTTGGCTCCTCACTCTGGTTTTGTTGCTGACCGCCTGCGTCCCCGGTGCGACGCCGGTTCCACCGCCCACGCCCACCCCCCTGCCCACGCCCGTCGTCCCCGAAAAGCCCACCTACACCGTCCAACGGGGCGACGTTGTGGAAACCCTGACCTTCACCGGGCGCGTCTCGCCCGTGGAGGAAGCCGAACTCTACTTTCGCACCGACGGGCGCGTGCTCCGCGTCCATGTCGCCCGGGGCGATACCGTTCAGAGCGGCGACCTCCTGGCCGAGCTGGATGTAGCCGCCCTGCACCGCCAACTGGCCCAGGCCCAACTGGCCCTGGAAGCAGCCCGGACCGACTTGGAGAGCGCGCAGGCGCAGCGGGCCTATGAACTGGCCCGCGCCCAGCTCTACCTGGAACTGGAACAGATCGCCCTGCGCAAGCTCAAAGCCTATGACCCCAACCTGGACGTGGCCGTGGCCCAGGCCGAACTGGATCGGGCGACCGTGGAACTGCAACAGGCTCAGGCCGCCTACGACGCCGTGAAGGAGCTGCCCGATATTGCCATGCGGCCCGAAGCCCAGGCCCTGCAACAGGCCACCCTGGCCTACGCGCGGGCCAAAGCCGCCTACGACCGGGCCGTCCGGCAGGCGGCCCAACACGCCTACGACATCCAGAGCCAGCAGAAGCGGGTGGCGCTGGCCCAACTCGAAGTGGAACGCCTGCAAAAGGGTGTGGACCCCCGCCTGGAGCAGGCCGTCACCCGCGCCGAACTGGACCTGGCCGACCTGCAAGCCCAGATCACCGACACCCTCATCCTGGCCCCCTTTGACGGCCGGGTGATGGCCGTGAGCATCGCCGCCGGGGACGCGGTAGAAGCCTTCAAGCCGGTCCTCGTCATCGCCGACCCCGCCGAGTTGGAGGTCACTGCCGAGCTTTCCGCCGAGGAGATGGGACGCTTGAGCGAAGGCCAGGCGGCCACCCTCATCCCCCTCGAATATCCGGGACAAGAGATCTCGGGCGCCATCCGCTCCCTGCCCTACCCCTACGGCTCCGGCGGCAGCGCCATGGGGTTGGAAGGGGCCGACCGCACCACCCACCTGACCGTGGATTTTGGGGATCTGGCCGTGGAGCCGGGCGACCTGGTGCGCGTTACCGTCGTTTTGGAGCGCAAGGAGAACGTCCTGTGGCTGCCCCCGGCTGCCATCCGCACCTTTGAAGGGCGCAAGTTCGTCATCGTCCAGGAAGGGGCCGGTCGGCGCCGCGTGGATGTCACCCTGGGCATCGAAAGCGAGGACCGGGTAGAGATCGTCTCCGGCCTGGAAGAGGGGGATGTTGTTGTGGGGGATTGGTAAGGGGACATGAGATCTGTTGCTACCCTGTTCTCAACGCTGGCGCTGGCCGCCCGCCGTATTTGGAACCAACGGCTGTTGATGCTCTGCCTGCTGGCGGGGTTGACGGCGGCGGTGGGATTGCTGGTCAGCATCCCCCTCTATGCCGACGCAGCGCACCATCGCCTGTTGCAAGGGGAACTCACCGAGGCGGGAACCTATCGCCCGCCTTTTGCTTTCCTGTGGCGCTATGTGGGCGCCTGGCACGGCGAGATCCCCTGGGCGGCGTACACGCCGGTGGACGAATACCTTTCGCAACAGGCGGCGGGCGTCATCGGCCTGCCCCTGGACTCGCTGGTGCGCCATGTCAAGACCGGCAACCTGCGCCTTTTTGCCGCCGAGGAGGGGGCCTTTGCCGGGCGCGAGCCGCTGCTGTGGACCGCCTTGGGGTTCATCGGCGGGCTGGAAGAGCACCTGGACCTGGTAGAAGGGGCGTTCCCCACCGCCGCAGCGGGGGGAGAGGTGCCGGTCTTGGTCGGCCAGACGCTGGCCGAGCGGTTGGGCTTCCAGGTCGGCGAGCGGTACATCCTCTGGGGGCCGGAGCAGGAGCAGATCCCGGTGCAGGTCGTTGGCGTGTGGCGGCCCCTGGACCCGGCGGAGCCGTTCTGGTTCTACCCGCCCCGTTCTTTTGACGAGTTGCTGCTGACCACCGAGCCGCTTTTCGTCGAAAAGGTAGTGCCCGCCCTGGAACGCCCCGTCTCCCTGGCCGTCTGGTACCAGATTTTCGAGGGGGAGCGGGTGCGCGCCGCCGACGTGCCGGGGCTGCTGGAACGCATCGCCACCACCCAGGCGCGGGCCACGGCCCTCCTGAACCACACGAGCCTTGACGCCTCCCCCGTCGAGGCGCTGGAAGCCTACCGCCGGGCGGCCCGCCAATTGACCCTGACCCTCAGCCTGTTCAGCGTACCCATCGTGGGCCTGATCTTTTACTTTATCACCCTCCTGGCCGGGCAGGTCGTCCGCCGCGACCGGAGCGAGATCGCCGTTCTGCGCAGCCGGGGCGCGACGGGGGGGCAGGTGCTCCTCATCTACCTGCTGGAAGGCTTGCTGCTGGGCGTCCTGGGGCTGCCCCTCGGCCTGGCGCTGGGCCGCGGGCTGGCCGGGCTGATGGGCCACAGCCGCACCTTCCTGGACCCGGCGCTCCTAAAGTATAGCCCTCCGGACGGGGCGTCGGGCATCGTCCTTTCACCGACGGCGCTGGGCTATGGGTTGGGGGGCGTGGGGCTGACCGTGCTGGCCCTCCTGTTCCCGGCCCTGGCCGCCTCCCGCCATACTATCGTCACCCATCGTCGGGAGCAGGCCCGCACCCTGCGCCGCCCCCTCTATCAGCGATTCTTTCTCGATCTGTTCCTCCTGGTCCCCCTCCTGTACGGCTGGTACCTCCTCCGCCAACAAGGGACCATCACCCCCTCTATCCCCCTGCCCACCTTTACCAACCCCCTCCTCTTCCTCGTGCCCGCGCTCTTTTGCTTCTCCCTGGCCCTGCTGGCCCTCCGCTTCCTCCCCTGGCTGATGGGGGCGCTGGCCTGGTTGGCCGAGCGGGGGCCGGGTGTGCCCCCTCTCCTGGTCCTCCGCCAGATCGCCCGTTCCCTCGGCCAATACAGCGGGCCGCTGCTGCTCCTGAGCCTGACCCTCGGCCTGGCCGCTTTCAGCGCTTCCATGGCCCTCACCCTCGACACCCACCTGACCGACCGCATCTACTATCAGGTCGGCGCCGACCTCAACCTGGCCGAGATGGGGGAAAGCACCGAACGGCCGCAGCAACCGGGACTGCCGGGCCAATCCACGGCCCCAGCGGAAAGCGAGTCAGAGCCGCGCTGGCTCTTTTTGCCCGTGAGCGAGCATTTGCGGGTGCCGGGGGTGCGGGCGGCGGCGCGGGTGGGCGATTTCTCCGCCACGGCCGACCTGGGCGGGCGGCAGCAGACGGGGCGGCTGCTGGGGGTGGACCGCCTGGACTTTGCGGCGGTGGCCTTTTACCGGCCCGATTTCGCCGGGGGCGAATCGCTGGGCGGGCTGATGAACCGCCTGGCGGTGGACCGGTCCAACCTGTTGGTCAGCCGCGATTTCCTGTTGCGCAACGGCCTCACGGTGGGGGACCCGCTGCGCCTGACGGTGGGCACGGCGGGCGAATTCCGCGAGATTGAGTTCACCATCGCCGCGCCTTTGGATCTCTTCCCCACCCTGTATCCCCAGGACGGCCCCTTTTTCGTCGCCAATCTGGACTATGTCTTTGAGGGATTGGGCGGCACATTTCCCTACGATGTCTGGCTGGCGACCGATCCGACCGTGCCCGGCGAAGCGATTGTGGCCGGGGTACGGGACCTGGGGCTGACCGTCGTCACCGCCGCCGACGCCCGCGCCCTCATCGCCCAGGAGCAGACCCGCCCGGAGCGACAGGGGCTGTTCGGTCTGCTGACCGTGGGTTTTTTGACCTCCGCTGCCCTGACCGTCCTGGGGTTCCTGGTCTATGCCGTTGTCTCTTTCCGACGGCGGTTCATTGAGCTTGGCTCTTTGCGGGCCGTGGGCCTTTCGACGGGCCAGATGGCCGCTTACCTGGCCGGGGAGCAGGCCCTCCTCATCCTGACCGGGGCCGGTCTGGGAACCGTCCTGGGCGTGGCTGCCGGCCGCCTGTTCATCCCCTACCTGCAAGTCGGGGCGGACAAGACGGCCCAGGTGCCGCCCTTTGCCGTCCAGGTCGCCTGGCAGGAGTTGGGGTTGATCTATGCCATCTTTGGGGTGATGTTCGTGGCGGCGGTGGGGGTGTTGCTTGTGCTGTTGGCGCGGATGCGGATCTTTGAAGCGGTCAAGTTGGGCGAGGTGTGAATGATCTCCTGTCACAACCTGGTCAAAATCTACAAAACCGCCCTCCTTGAAACCGTCGCCCTGCAGGGCCTTGATCTCACCGTCGCCGAAGGGGAAATGCTGGGCATCGTCGGCGCGTCGGGCAGCGGCAAGACCACCCTCCTCAACATCCTGGGCGGGCTGGACCGGCCCTCCGCCGGGCGCGTTTCCGTGGCCGGGCGCGACCTGCTCAAACTCTCCGACCGGGCGCTGGACCGCTACCGCCGCACCCAGGTCGGCTTTGTCTGGCAGCAGACGGGACGCAATCTAATTCCCTACCTCACTGCCAGGGAAAACATTGAACTGCCCATGACCGTAGCCGGGGTGGGCCGCCGGGAAAAGCGCGCCCGCTCGCGGGAGCTGCTGGAAGCGGTGGGCTTGTGGGAATACCGCCATCACCGCCCCGTCCAACTTTCCGGCGGACAGCAGCAGCGGGTGGCCATCGCCGTCGCCCTGGCCAACCGGCCCCGCCTCCTCCTGGCCGATGAACCGACGGGCGAAGTGGATTCGGCCACCGCCCGCCAACTGCTCGAGCTGTTCCGCACCCTGAACCGCGCCCACGGCCTGACCGTGCTCATCGTCACCCACGACCCCCAAATTGCCCGTTGGGTAGACCGCGTCGTTGCCATCCGCGACGGCAAGACCAGTACCGAGATCAGAAAAGAGACCCCCGACTCCCCTTCTTCCGCCCGCTACGCCGAATACGTGGTACTCGATTCGGCAGGGCGGTTGCAGCTACCCAAAGAGTACCGGGAGCGATACGGCATCGGCGACCGGGCAACGCTGCAACCCACCGAGAAGGGCATCCTGATCCGCCCTGTGGCAGAGCACGGCATCACTCCATCCCCTGGGCCGGAACCGCCTCCCCGCCCTCCGGCGCCCCGCCCCCAACCTTCCGCCCCCCCATCGGCCATCCTCCGCACCGAGAACCTGGTCCGCACCTACCGCCTCGGCAGGCGGGAGATCCACGCCTTGCAGGGCGTGGACCTGACGGTACGGCGGGGGCAGTTTGTGCTCCTGCAGGGCCGCTCCGGATCGGGCAAGACGACGCTGCTCAACTGCCTCGGCGGGCTGGACCGCCCCACGGCGGGCCGCGTCTGGTTCGAGGGCCGGGACCTGGGCCGGATGTCGGAACGGGAGCGGGTACGGCTGCGTCGGCGGCGCATCGGCTTTGTCTTTCAATCCTTCGCCCTGCTGCCCACCTACTCGGCCTGGGAAAACATAGACCTGATGCTGCGCCTGGGGGGCATGAAGCGGCGCGAACGGCGGCAGCGCGTGGAGGAAGTGCTGGCCTGGGTTGGCCTGACCCGCTGGGCCGACCATCGGCCCTTTGAGATGTCCGGCGGGCAGCAGCAGCGGCTGGCCGTCGCCCGGGCCATTGCCCCCCGCCCCACCCTCATCCTGGCCGACGAGCCGACCGGGGAACTCGATTCGGCCACCGGTCGGCAGGTGCTGGCCCTCCTGCGCCGCGTCGTGGACCGGGAAGGCATCACCGTCCTGATCGCCAGCCACGACCCGGCGGTGGAACCGTTCGCCGACCGCGTGTACTATCTACAGGACGGGCGTATCGCCGAAAAGGAATAGAAAAACGGTTGAAGTCGCACGTGATGGAAGAAACCGGAGCGTAGGCAAACGCCCCGCCCCAGGCCCCAAAGGGGCAACCTGCTACCGCCCAAACGCCTCATCAATGGCCGCGCAGGTCGCCTCGTAAGCGTTGTGATGCAACAGCCGCCGGTCCAGCGCGCGCGGATGGACCGTCGCCCGAACAAAGATCACGTCGCGGTGCATTGCCTCTTCGGGGATAACACCTTCGGCCAGCTTGGCGACGATGGCCTGGGCGACGGCATTCTGCACCGGACCGTAGATCATGTTCGCTTGGCGCAGGTCTTTTAGCTCATAAGCAGGCACGATGAGGGTGCTGGGCCGGACGGTCAGATTCGGCTCCAAAATCGTGGTCAACGCCTCGTAACCGTGGCGGGGATAGGTGAGCTGATAAGCCCAGGCTTCGCCTGCCGGGCCGTCTTTGGCCCCACACAGCAGATCTATCTGCACCGCCTCCCGCTCGTCCACCCCATCCCCCGCGCTGCCGCTACCGACCCGCATCCCGTGGGCGCGGATCGTTTCCGCATCCAGCCCGACGGCCGATTCCCATCCTCCCACGTCCCGACTCTCTGCACCATTCCCGACCGGAATCTTGCCCAGTCGTTCCAACTCCAACTGAATCTCGGCTCGGTCCTCATGGAGCAGCGCGCCGCCGACGCTTTTCAACGGGCTGCGGGGCCGCCCCACGTCCAGCCCCATCATCTTGAGGGCCTGCTTGACCGCCACGGCGCCACCGTAGCGGACGAAAATCCGGGAAAGCTTCTGCACCCGGCGTTGCAGGGCGCGGGCCGTTTCCAGGTCACCGCTGCGGACGGCGGCCAACACCTGCTGCCACACCTCCGGATAGACCTGGGCGGAGGCCAAAATCATGCCGCTCGCTCCCCCGGCCAGGGCGTTGAGCACCACCTCATCGTGACCGACCAAGACGCGGATCCGGTCGCCCGCATATTCCAGCACCTCCATCATGTAAGGCAGATTGCCGGAGGAATCCTTTAGGCCGACGATGTTGGGGATGTCGGCCAGATCCTCAATGACGCGGCGGGGGATGGCCGCACCCACCACCTGGGGGATGTTGTAGAGGAGGATGGGCATGTCGGGCAAGGCTTGGGCGATGGTGGCATAGTGTTGGTAGATGCCTTTGGGGGAAGGGTGGAGAAAGTAGGGGCAGACGATGAGGCAAGCGGTTGCGCCCGCTTCCTGGGCATTGTGGGCCAGCTCCAAGGCCATCTTCGTACCCGCCGCCCCCGTCCCGGCGATGACCGGCTTGCCCTGGGCCTCCTCCACGGCGATCCGGACCAGGCGTTTGTGCTCCTCCGGCGTGAGATAGTTGAATTCACCCGTGGTCCCGGCAGGAACCAGGCCGTCCACGTGGGGCAGCACGTAACGGATGAGACGGCGGAACGCATCCTCGTCCAGCGACTGGTCTTTGGCAAAAGGCGTGACCAGGGCAGGGTTCACACCGCCCGGTCGGAACGGTTTTTCGGTCATGGTTCACTCCTTTGGATCCCCCATCTATTTCTAAAAGCGGCCGAACACCTTGTCCATTGTAACACAGATCAATCAAGCTGTCACGAAACAGGACCACGCTTTCCATCGTGGCCCTCGGTCTGGCAAGGAAAGGTTCTTGCCCCCTGCGCCAACAAGGGGTATAATCCGCCCCGATGAACGTCAGAAGATCATGGGTCCACACCCTGGACCACGAGGCTTTTGAAGATCTGGTGGAGCAGGCGTTGGCCGACTTGCCCGAACAGATTCAAAGCTGGTTGGATAACGTCGCCATCGTCGTCGCCGAGCGGCCCACGCCGGAGCACTTGGCCCAAGCGGGAGCTCCACCCGGCACCTTGCTCTTTGGTCTGTACGTCGGTGTGCCCAAGACCCGGCGGGGCTTTACTTACGGCGAAATTGTGCCGGATAAAATCCTGATTTTTCGCCGCCCCATCCTTCAGGTGTGCCGCACCCCGGCCCAGGTCCGCGCCCAGGTGCGCCAAACGGTGCTCCACGAGATCGGCCATCATTTTGGGCTGGATGAGGAGCAGCTGCGGGCCGCCGGTGTCTAAAGACGCCGAGGGCGCGGAGCAAGAACCAGAACCGCGAAGGCAAGGATCCGCACCTTCGTTGCCTTGGCGGTTCACAATCTGTTACAGGACCTGGGCAAAGGCTTCCAGCGCCCGGTCAATATCGGCTTCGGTGATGCCATAGTGGGTGACGGCCCGGAACCGCCGCCCGCCGATGGCCCCGACCTTGACACCCCGTTCGGCCAGGCGGGCCACCACTTCCTGGGGAGCGGGGGCTTGGGGTTGCAATTCAAAGATGACGATGTTAGTTTGCACCCGCGCCGGATCCAGGATGACATGGGGCAGGACGGCCAGCCCCTCGGCCAGGCGGCGGGCCAGAGCATGGTCTTCGGCCAGGCGGTCCACCATCGTCTCCAGGGCGACGATACCCGCCGCCGCCAAGATGCCCGCCTGCCGCATTCCGCCGCCCAGCATTTTGCGCTGCCGCCGCGCCCGCTGCACCCAATCCGCCGGGCCGCAGACCAGGGAGCCGACGGGAGCCGACAGCCCCTTGGACAGGCAGAAGCTCACCGAGTCGGCGTGGCGCGCCAGCTCTGCCGCTTCAACACCCAGGGCCGTCGCCGCGTTGAAAATGCGTGCTCCGTCCAAGTGGATGGCCAGGCCGTGGCGGTCGGCCAGGGCGCGGACTTGGGCCATATATTCCGGGGTGAGCACCGCACCGCCGCAGCGGTTGTGGGTGTTCTCCAGGCAAATGAGGCGGCTGCGGGGATAATGCAGGTTGTTTGGATCGCGGATGGCAGCTTCAATATCATCCAGAGCCAGCGTGCCGTCGGGCCGGTTGGGCACGGTGCGGGGGTGGATGCCGCCCACGGCTGCTGCCCCCCCGACTTCAAAGAGAAAGGTATGGGCCAGGTGGCCCATAATCGCCTCGTCGCCGCGATTGCAGTGGGTGAGAAGGCTGACCAGGTTGGCCATCGTCCCGCTTGGGACAAAGACCGCTGCCTCTTTGCCCAACCGCTCGGCGGCCATTGCTTCCAGGCGGTTGACGGTGGGGTCTTCGCCCATCACATCGTCGCCCACCTCCGCCTCAAACATGGCCCGACGCATAGCAGGTGTGGGCAGCGTCACCGTATCGCTGCGCAGGTCTACGATTCTGCTCATGGATCGCTCCTCTTCAATCCTTTGAACCGCCAAGAGCGCAAAGCCTTTTTCATCTTTCCCTCGCGCCCTTTGCGCCTTCGCGGTTCAGATTTCGGAACCGCCAAGACGCCAAGAGCGCAAAGCCTTTTTCATCTTTTCTTCGCGCCCTTTGCGCCCTCGCGGTTCAACTTCCCGGAACCGCCAAGACGCCAAGAGCGCAAAGCCTTTTTCCTTTTCCTCGCGCCCTTTGCGCCCTCGCGGTTCAACTTTTGGAACCGCCAAGATGCCAGGAGCGCAAAGCCTTTTTCATCTTTTCTTCGCGCCCTTTGCGCCTTCGCGGTTCAACTTCCCGGAACCGCCAAAGTTTCTTTGCGTCTTTAGCTCGGTGAGTATACCACAAAGGAGGACTCAATGAAAGTTCTGATCGCTGCCGACATGGAGGGCATTTCCGGCGTGGTCCACTGGGACCAAGTGGACTACAAGCAGGATGATTACAAGCGTTTCCGCAAGATCATGACCGCCGAGGTCAACGCCGCCGTGCGCGGCGCGTTTGACGGCGGCGCGGAGGAGGTCCTGGTCACCGACGGGCATGGCCGGGGGCGGAACATCCTCATTGAGGAGCTGGACCGCCGTGCGCGGCTGAACAGCGGCGGGCCTGCGCCCTTTGCGATGGTGCAGGGGGTGAACCAGGGCATGGACGCGGCCATGTTCATCGGCTACCACGCCCGCGCCGGGACGAACAACGCCATCCTGGACCACACCTGGACCGGTACGGTGGTGAACGTCTGGCTCAACGGGCAGCCGATCGGCGAAACGGGTTTGAACGCCGCCGTTTGCGGTCACTTTGACGTGCCGGTGCTTCTCGTCAGCGGCGATCAATCGCTCTGCGCCGAGGCCGCCGACCTGTTAGGTCCCATCGAGACGGTCGCCGTGAAGCAGGCCAGGGGGCGCATGGCCGCCGAGTGCCTCTCCCCTGCCGAGGCCCAAGAGCGCATCTACCGCGCGGCACAACGGGCCGTGCGTCGCTTCCTGGTCGGGGATGCTCCGGCTCCCTTCCGCCCGTCGACGCCCATCACCCTCGTCGTCGAATGGTCGCAATCGCAAATGGCCGACCGGGCGGCGGTCCTGCCCGGCGCCCGCCGTCTGGAAGGACGCCGCGTTGAGTTCACCGCCGCCGACGCCCCGGAAGCCTATCGGGCCTTTCGCGCCCTCGTCACCCTGGCCGGTTCCTGAGTATCGGGGAGGAGCCATGGACCGCGATCTGACAACCCGTCGCCTATCCCTGTTTCCCATCACCGCCCGCGTGGAAGGGGACGGTCTGACCATCGGCGGCTGCGACCTGCGCGATCTGGCCGACCGCTTTGGCACGCCGCTCTACCTCTACGACCGGGCCACCCTGGACGACGCGGTGGACGCCTATCGCCAGGCCCTGGCCCGCTTCTACCCCGGCCCGGCAGGGCTGACCTACGCAGGCAAGGCCTTTCTCAGCCTGGCCCTGGTCCGATGGCTGACCCGGCAGGACCTGTGGCTGGATTGTACCGGTCGGGGGGAGCTGGCCGTCGCCGCCGCCGGGGGGATGGAACCGGCCCGCGTCCTCGTCCACGGCGTCAACAAGAGCGCGGCGGACCTGGAAGCTGCGCGGCGGCAGGCGGGAACCATCGTCGTGGACAATCTGACCGAGCTGGCGGCCCTCATCGCCCTAGCCCGACAGGACGGCCCGCCTTTGCCCAACCTGTGGCTGCGCATCCGCCCCGGTCAGGCGGTCAAAACCCACCGTCACATCCAGACCGGTCAGGCCGACAGCAAATTCGGCCTGAGCACGGCGGAAGCGACCGAGGCGGCGCGGCTTTGCCGACGACACGGCCTGCCCCTGACCGGCCTTCACTTCCACCTGGGTTCCCACTTTCACGACGCCGCTCCCGTCTGCGCCGCCCTGGAAACCCTCCTGGACTTGGCTGCCGCCTGGCGGGCAGAGTGGGGCTGGCATTTGGAGGCCATCTCCCCCGGCGGGGGCTGGGGCGTGGCCTACCACGAAGACGACCTGCCCCACCCCTCTATCTCCGATTTCGTTGCAGCGACGGCCCAATGCCTGGCAAAGGGCTGTCGGGCGCGGGACCTACCCCTGCCCCGTTTGCAGTTAGAGCCGGGGCGCAGCATCGTCGCCAGGGCGGGGGTGGCTCTCTACCGCGTCGGCGCGGTCAAGAGGACGCCTCACCGCCGCTGGCTGCTCCTGGACGGCGGTCTGGCCGATAATCCCCGTCCTGCCCTCTACGGCGCCCGCTACTCGGCCCTGCCGGTGGAGCGACCGCAACGGGAAGCCGTCGGTCCGGCCTGGCTGGCCGGGCCTTATTGCGAAAGCGGCGATGTGCTCATTGAAAACCTGCCCCTGCCCGATGTACGGCCCGGTGAGCTGATCGCCGTGCCGGTCGGCGGCGCATACCATTTGAGCATGTCCAGCAACTATAACGGCGCGCTCCGTCCGGCGGTCCTTTGGCTGGAGGGGGGCCGGGCATACCTCATCCGCGAGCGGGAACGGGTGGAAGATCTGCTCCGCCGGGAGCGGCCTTTGCCCGAAACGGCCTGACAATGCCCCGACCGGCGCAATTCGCCGGAAAGGGATCTTTTTGGTATAATGTCCCCCCATACAGACGACCGGTAGAGGGGCCGGGAGGTGAGCGGCATGGCCGAGCGGATCGTATCGCCCAAACGGAAAAAGGAAGAGGTGGGCCTGGATGTCAGCCTGCGCCCTCAACGCCTGGATGAGTATATCGGCCAGGAACGGGTCAAGGCCAACCTGCGCATCCTCATTGAGGCGGCCCAGGCCCGGGGTGAGGCCCTGGACCATGTGCTGTTCTACGGTCCGCCGGGCCTGGGCAAGACGACGTTGGCCCACGTCGTGGCCAACGAGATGGGCGTGGGCATCAAGGTCACGGCGGGGCCGGCCATTGAGCGGGCCGGGGATCTGGCTGCCATCCTGACCAATCTGCACAAAGGGGATGTGCTGTTCATTGACGAGGTGCACCGCCTGGGCCGCGCCGTGGAGGAGGTTCTCTACCCGGCCATGGAGGATTTCGCCCTGGATATTGTCATCGGCAAAGGGCCGGGGGCGCGGAGCATCCGCCTCAAACTGCCGCCTTTTACCATCATCGGGGCGACGACCCGCCTGGCCCTGATGACGGCCCCCCTGCGGGCGCGGTTCGGCGCGGTCTATCGTTTGGATTTCTATGATGAAGCGGCCATGCAGGCCATCGTCCGCCGCTCGGCGGGCATCCTGGGGGTGGAGATTGACGATGAGGGTGTGACCGAGATCGCCCGCCGGGCCAGGGGCACGCCCCGCGTCGCCAACCGGTTGCTCAAGCGGGTGCGCGATTACGCCCAGGTCCGCGCCGACGGGGCGATCACGCGCCGCGTGGCCCAGGAGGCCCTCGCCTTGCTGGAGGTGGACCCTCTGGGACTAGACGACATTGATCGGCGCGTGCTGCGGGCCATCATTGAAAAGTTCAACGGCGGTCCGGTGGGGCTGGAGACGTTGAGCGCGGCTCTTTCCGAAGAGCCGGATACGATTATGGACGTGGTGGAACCCTACCTGCTCCAGCTGGGGTTCCTGGACCGGACGCCCAGAGGGCGCGTCGCCACCCGCCGCGCTTACGAACACCTGGGCATTCCTTACGAGGAACCGGCTCAGCCGACTTTGTTCTAG
>CAZQKE010000040.1:0-22211 GCA_964593865.1 uncultured Anaerolineaceae bacterium
CGGCGTAAGGAGTTGAGTAATGAGTGTCCCATTGTCCTGGTATCTGATTGTAGCGGCGGCTCTGTTCTGCATCGGGCTGTTTGGCGCTTTGGCCCGGCGCAACGCTATCGCCGTGCTGATGGGCGTGGAGCTGATGCTCAACGCGGTGAACATCAACCTGTTGGCCTTTTGGCGGCACATCGAAGCGGCGCGGGGCGCGCGGGGTGCACTGGCCGGACAGGTCTTTGCCATCGTCGTCATCACCGTGGCCGCCGCCGAGGCCGCCGTGGGCCTGGCGCTGATCATCGCCCTCTATCGCAATCGCCGCACGGTGGATGTCGAAGATGTAGACCTGATGAAACTGTAGAGGAACAAGCCTATGACAGAACTCTTTTTCAACCTGGTCTGGTTGCTTCCGCTTTTTCCGCTGACGGCCTTTGCCCTCATCGTCTTGTGGACCAACCGCAATCGGCTGCTCAGCACCTGGATCGCCTGGCTGGGCATCGGTTCGGCCTGGGTTCTGGGCTGGATCATCTTTGCCCTGGCCTGGGCCGACTCCCACCACCTGACGCCGCCCGCCGACAACCACCCCGTCACCCTGTACCGCATCCCCACCGGCGCGACGGCGTTGACCCTGGGATTCCAGGTGGACACCCTGACCGGCCTGATGCTGTTCATGGTCCCCTTTGTCTGTCTGATGATTTTCATCTACTCCAAAGGCTACATGAATTTCGGCACGGACGAGGTGGACTCGCGCTATTCCCGCTTTTTCGCCTATATCTCCCTCTTTGCTACGGGAATGCTGGGCCTGGTCATCTCCGATAACTTTGTCACGCTCCTCATCTTTTGGGAGATCATGGGCCTTTGCTCCTACCTGCTCATCGGCTTCTGGTTTGACAAAACCTACCCCGATCCCAAGCGCATCACGCCCAAAGAGGCAGGGCTGAAAGCCTTTTTGACTACCCGCATCGGCGACGTGATCATGCTGTCCGGGATGCTGCTCCTCTATTCCCAGGTGGGCACGCTGACCTTCAAAGAGATTTTCAACGAGGAGACGCTCCACCACCTGGCGACGACCTACCCCTTTGGCAGCGGCATCTCCTGGGCGACGCTGTGCGCTCTCCTGATCTTTGGCGGGGCGGTGGGCAAAAGCTCCCAATTCCCCCTCCACGTCTGGCTACCCGACGCGATGGAAGGCCCCACGCCGGTCAGCGCCCTCATCCACGCGGCGACGATGGTCTCTGCCGGCGTCTACCTGGTCGCCCGCTCCTTCCCCCTCTTTGTGGCCGGGGGGACCGGTGCGCTGTATGTGGTGGCCTTTATCGGGGCCTTTACGGCCCTCTTTGCCAGCACCATCGCCGTCGCCCAGAACGACATCAAGCGGGTGCTGGCCTATTCGACCATCAGCCAGTTGGGGTACATGATCGCGGCGTTGGGCATCGGAGCCTATGTGGCCGCCGTGTTCCACCTCATCACCCACGCCTTCTTCAAGGCCCTGCTCTTTATGGGATCCGGCTCGGTGATCCACGGTATGGAGCATGGCCATCACCATGTCCACCATGACCACCACGGCGCGGAAGATTTTGATCCCAACGATATGATGAACATGGGCGGTTTGCTAAAGCGGATGCCTCGCACCGGTTGGACCTTTATCATCGGTGCGTTGGCTCTGACCGGTATCGTGCCCTTTGCCGGGTTCTGGAGCAAGGACGAGATCCTGGCCGATGCCTGGAGGGGGTTTGTGCACGGCGGCGAATTCGGCGTCAGCGCAGGATGGGCCTTTTTCGTCTGGCTGTTCCTGACCGTGGCCGCTTTCCTAACCGCTTTTTACACCGGGCGTCAGATCTTTTTGACCTTTTCCGGCGAGCCGCGCACCGAAGCCGCAGCCCACGTCCCGGAGAGCACGCCCAGCATGACCTGGCCCCTCATCATCCTGGCCTTTTTCGCCACCGTGTTGGGCCTGGCGGGCACACCCTGGGCCAACCAGTTCTTTGCCCTCATCGGCCACACGGAGGTCATGGGCGAGGAGTTGGCCCACGGCGAATTCAATGCCCTAATCGCCGGTATCTCCCTGGGGGTAGCCGTTCTGGGCTGGGCTATCGCCTGGGCCATCTATGGCCGCCAACCGTTGACCGAGCCGGTGGACCCCCTGGAAAAACCGCTGGGGCCAGTCTATACCGTGCTCAAGAACAAATACTATTTCGACGAGCTGTACATGGCCGTCATCGTGCGCCCGGCCATCGGGCTGGCCGGGTGGTGCGCCCGCTTTGACCGGGCGGTGATTGATGCCATCGTCAACGCCGTGGGTGCTTTTGGCCGCTGGCTATCGAGTTGGCTGCGGCGGGCCGTTGACAGCCCCATCGTGGACGGTGCGGTCAACGGTGTGGGACGGGCCGTCACCTGGGGTGGCGAATTCATGCGGGCCACCCAGACCGGCAACGTGCAAAACTACCTGCTGGTTGCGACGGTAACGGTCATCCTGCTGCTGGCGTTGTTCCTGGTACGAGGGGGCTGATGGGCATCGAATGGCTGCGCATTCAAGGCTACCGTTCCCTGGCCGATGTGACCTGGGAACCGGGTCCGCTAAACCTGCTGATCGGTCCCAACGGATCGGGCAAATCGAACCTGTTGCGCAGCCTGCAACTGCTCTCCGACGCGGCCAACGGTCGCCTGGCTCAAAGCATCCGCCGGGCAGGGGGCATGGTCCCGTTGCTGTGGGATGGGCAAGCCAATACATTGGAATGGCAGGTGAGATTACGCCGGTCCTCCGCCTCGGAATACGGGCATCTTTACCGGCTCACGTTGGCCCGCTTGGGGATCGGCGGTGCTTACGAGATTGAACTTGAACAACTGGACATCGGAAGGGCAGAGGGCGGGCCGCTCAAAACGCTGCTACGGCGAGACATGGGCCACGCGGTCGGTGAACCGTTCATGAGCCTTTTGGAGGAAGCGATCGATCCGGCCCACATCCGCCCGGGCGAGACCCTGCTGGCACAGGCGACATTAAACCAGCCCACTTCCCTGTACGATGCTCGCCGGCAGTTGACCGACTGGCGCATCTACCATGACGTGCGGGTGGATGCCGAGTCGGAAATGCGTCGGGCGCAGGTCAGCCGCCTGGAAAAGCAGGTGGAGGCCGATGGCAGCAACCTGATCCCGGTACTGCACACTCTATACACCACCGACCGCAACTTCAAGAACGAAATTGACGAAGCAATGCAGGCTGCCTTTGGGCCGGATTTCGATGAGCTGCTCTTCCCGCCTGCCGAGGATGGGCGGATCCAGCTGCGGGTGCGGTGGCGGTCCTTGCAACGGGAACAATCGGCTGCCGACCTCTCCGATGGAATGTTGCGCTTCCTGTTCCTGATCACCGTCTTGGCCTCGCCGGAGCCGCCGGCCTTGATCGCCATTGATGAGCCGGAGCTGGGGCTGCACCCTAGCATGTTGCCCCTCATTGCCGAGTTCGCCGCCGATGCCGCCGACCGCACTCAGGTCATCTTGACCACCCATTCGCCCCAATTCCTGGATTGCTTCAGCGACCGGGCGGAATGTACAACGGTGGCCTTGTGGGAAAAAGGGCGAACGGTGCTCAGGCGGCTTTCGGCGGAGCGGTTGGACCGCTGGTTGGAACATTACCGCCTGGGGCAATTGTGGCTTTCCGGCGAGCTGGAGGACGCGGCGTGAGGATCGTGCTGTTCGTGGAAGGTTGGACAGAACGTGAACTGCCCGCATTTTTGAAACGGTGGCTCGATCCGCGTCTAGAAAAAAGGCCGGTGGGCCTCAAGGTGGTCCGCTTTGAAGGAGTGTCCAACTATTTGTCCGATGTCGCCCGCAAAGCGCGGCTGTATTTGACCGACGAGGACACGTTGGCGGTCTTTGGTTTGCTAGATTTGTACGGCCTGCCGCTGAATCTGCCGGACCTGGGCCGGGACGAAAAGATCGCCCGGGCACGGCAAGAAATTGAAGCCATGATAGATCGACCGTTCCGGGACCGCTTTCACCAACATTTTGCCGTGCACGAGACGGAGGCATGGCTGCTCAGCGCACCGGCTCTGTTTCCACATCCGGTGCGGGAGCGGCTTCCCGGCAAGCCGCCGGAAGACATCAACTTCGACGAGCCGCCATCCAAGCTGCTGGATCGGTTGTGGCGGCAGACGATGAAACGCAGTTACAAAAAGATCGTCCAGGCGCGGAATCTGTTTCGCTGCCTGGACCCGGAACAGGTATACATCCGGTGCCCTTATTTTAGGCGCATGATGGATGAGATGTTGCAAGTGGCAACACAAGGGCGAAGCAGATAATCTATCTTGCGAGGAGCTGACGGGCCTTTAGAAGATCCGTGAGACGCTAGAACGGTAAACACAAGAGGAGGAACCTAAATGGACTATCTTCTCACACTGATCACCTTTTTCCCACTGCTGTCTGTGTTGATCATCCTGTTCATTCCAGGGGATGACGAGCGGACCATCCGGCGGATGGCGGTGGGCCTCAGCTTCATCCCGCTGGTGCTGGCCGGTTACCTGTGGCTGGCCTTTGACAAAACGGCGGCGGGCTTCCAGTTCGAGACGATAGTCTCCTGGATCCCGGCCATTGACGTCAACTACCACGTCGGCGTGGATGGGTTGAGCGTGCCCCTGGTCTTTTTGACCGCCCTGCTAACCACGCTGAGCATGATCTATTCCTCTTTCGTTATCAAAAAGCGGGTCAAAGAGTTCTTTTTGCTCTTTTTCCTGCTCCAAATGGGCATGTTCGGCGTGTTCGTCTCCCTAGACTTGGTGCTGTTCTACGTCTTTTGGGAGGTCGGCTTGGTTCCCATGTACCTTCTCATCGGCATCTGGGGGCAACCCAAAGACCGGCCCCAGTATTCGGCCATCAAATTCTTCCTCTACACCCTGGCCGGGAGCGTGTTCATGCTGTTGGCCATCGTCGCCCTCTACTTCACCCACGGGACCTTTTCCATCCCGGAGCTGGCCGAAATCGGGCAGGCAGGCGGGATTTTCAACGGCGTCGCCTGGATGGCCACGGCGGCCTTTTGGGCCTTTTTCATCGCCTTTGCCATCAAGGTCCCCCTCTTTCCCTTCCATACCTGGTTGCCCGACGCCCACACCGCTGCGCCTACCGCCGGGAGCGTCATCCTGGCCGGTGTGCTCCTCAAACTAGGCGGCTTTGGCATGATGCGCATCGCCTTGCCCATCTTCCCTACGCAGTTCAAGTTTTACTGCTGGGACGTGCCCATCATTCCCATCCTGGCCCTCTTTAGCATCATCTACGGGGCGTTGGTGTGCATGGCCCAGTGGGACCTGAAACGGCTGATCGCCTACTCCTCGGTGAGCCACATGGGGTACTTTATGCTGGGTGTGGCGGCGGCGGCAGCGGCTTACGGTCAAGCGGGGCTGGCCGATGCAGCGGCCATGGCCTCCAACGGCGCGGCGTTGCAGATGTTCAACCACGGCATTATCACCGGCGGCCTCTTTTTCCTGGTCGGCGTGATCTATGAGCGGGCGCACTCCCGCGACCTGGCCCTCAAAGATGCCGACGGCAAGCCGCTCCGCGACGAAAACGGCAAAGTCATCCCCGCCTTTGGCGGCCTGGGCAAGATGACGCCCTACTACTATGGCCTCTTCCTGGTGACGGCCTTTGCCAGCCTGGGGCTGCCCGGCCTGGCCGGGTTCTGGGCCGAGTTCTTTGTCTTCCGGGGTGCATTCCAGATTATGCCCTGGTTCGCCGCCATCGGCGTTGTGGGCATCGTCGTCACCGCAGCCTATATCCTGTGGAAGATCGTCCAATACGTCTTCCTGGGCGACTTTAGCCAGGAACGCTGGGACAAGGTGACCCACGGAGCCAAGCTAACCGATGTGCTGGCCTTTGAGAAAGTGACGCTCTGGCCGCTGGTGGTATTCATGATCGGCTTTGGCATCTATCCTACACCCATCGTTGAGTTTTTCAACAGCTTTGCCCAGGGGCTCTTTGGGGGCTAGAAACTACAACGAATTGGGAGAGGAACGAATTGGGAGAGGAACGAATTGGGAGAGGGACGAATTGGGAGAGGAACGAATTGGGAGAGGAACGAATTGGGAGAGGAACGAATTGGAAGAGGGACGAATTGGGAGAGGGACGAATTGGGAGAGGAACGAATCGGAAGAGGAACGAATTGGGAAAGCAAATTCGTTTCTTTCTTCATTCGCCGTTGTGTCTCGGAGGTGAGTTTTGACTCTAGAAACGTTTCAACTGCTCTCACCTGAGTTGATCCTGCTGACGACCGGCATTGTGGTCCTGATCGTGGACTTTGTCTGGCGGGAGGATGCGCCCGACGGGCCGAAAAGCCGCTGGGTTCCGGCGTTGGCCCTGGTGGGATTGGGGCTGGCCCTGCTGGCAACCTTCTTGCTGTGGGGCACACCGCCGACGCCGGTGCTGGCCATGATGGCCGTGGACCCCTTTGCCCTGTTCTTCAAGGTCATCGCCATCAGCACCGTCATGTTGGTCATCTTGGCCGCCATACCCTGGCTGCGGGGCCGCACCCCCTATCGGGGCGAGTTCTATGCCCTGCTCGTCTTTGCCGCCCTGGCCATCTGCCTGGCCTCCGCCGGCACCGACCTGATCTCGGTCTACTTGGCAATGGAGTTTCTGAGCATCACTTCCTACGTGCTGGCCGGCTACCTGCGGGGTGACAAGAAATCCAACGAAGCGGGCATCAAATATTTTCTCTACGGGGCCGTTACTTCGGCGGCCATGCTCTACGGCATGTCGCTCCTTTACGGGGCGACGGGGACCACCGACCTTTACAGCATTTCTCGCTTGCTGTTGGTCGGCGGGACAGGTGACCGCCTCGGTTGGTTGGCCGTCGCCGCTTTGATCCCGCTGCTGGCCGGGTTCTCTTTCAAGATCGTCCTGGCCCCCTTCCACCAGTGGGCGCCCGACACCTACGAAGGCGCGCCAACGCCGGTGACGGCCTTTTTGTCGGTGGGGTCCAAAGCCGCCGGATTCGCCATCTTGATGCGCGTCTTGCTCACCGCCTTGCCCTACTTCCGCTGGGACATCGGTTGGATGGCTTTTCTCATTGCCCTGTCCATTATCTCCATGCTCTTGGGCAACCTGATCGCCCTGCGCCAGACCAACATCAAGCGCATGTTGGCCTATTCCAGCATCGGGCAGGCGGGTTATATCGCCATCGGGTTCATCTGCCTGACGACCAACACCGAGAGCGCGTTCCTGGGCATCAACGGTTCCCTCTTTTACCTCTTTGCCTATCTCTTTACCAACCTGGCCGTCTTTACGGCGGTCATTGCCTTCGAGAGCGCAACCGGCTCCAGCGAGATCTCCGACTATCGGGGGTTGGTCAGGCGGGCGCCGGTCATCGCCGGGGTGTTGCTCATCGGCCTGCTCTCCCTGGCGGGCATCCCCGGAACCGCCGGGTTCCTGGGCAAGTTCTTTGTCTTTGGCGCGGCCATCCAGTTCAACACCACCCAGACTCTGGTCCTGGCCGTGGTGGGTGTTGTGACCAGTGTGGTGGCTGCCTTCTACTATTTGAACGTTGTGCGGCAGATGTTCTTTGAACAGGCGGAGGAGGGGGCCGGTCCTGTCCAAGTGCCCTGGAGCTTGAAGGTGGGCCTGGCCGTGACGGCGGCGGGCATCCTGATCGTGGGCCTCTACCCCCAACCCTTTATCGAGTTCGCCACCCAATCGGTGCAGATGATCGGGATGACGTTCTGAGACCTGCGCCGCGGCGGCGGAATAACGGATCAAAAAAGGGCGGATCATCATCCGCCCTTTTTGTGTGCAGTTCCGGCTATTTTGCTGCCCGCTCATAAGCCCATGCCGCCCACAGCACCGGTGCCTCGTCAAAGGCACGGCCCGTCTGGGTTTTGGTCGGTTCCATGGGAAAATCCTCTGGAGAAAGAACCGTTCAGCGGCGCAGGAGCCGCCGCTGAATGCCGGTGATCAGCCGCATGATGCGGCCGTTCATGGCTGCCTGAAAGCGGGCTTCACTTTGCTGCCAGCGGTTGGTCAGATCGGCAATTTGCGCTTGTTGTCGCTCGATCTCCTGCTGGAGTCGCTCCGTCCGTTCTGCCCAGGTTCTTTCCAGGGGGGCATACAGTTCGCCGCCGTGGGCTGCGCGGTCGGGGGCCAGCGCCGGATTCTGGCAAAAGCGAACGATCGGTGCGCAGATATGCTCCCAAGTCAAGAGAGGACGGACCTGCTCGAACCCCTGGCGATATGCCTCCCGCAGGTTGGGGATGTCCAGCAGATGCAGGATCGCGTTGGCGATGGCCTCCACGTCACCCGGCGGGACGACCTGCCCCAGGCCGTAGCGGGCGACCAGCTCGCTGGTTTCGTCACCGCTGGACACAACCATAGGCAACCCGGCCCAAATGTAATCGAGTATACGGGTACGGAATGCAAAGTGCGTTTCCAGATGGTCGAAATGCAGGGAAGCGCCGATGTCCGCTTCCAGCAGGTAGTTGGGCCACTGCTCATAGGGAACCCAATCGCCAAAAAAGACCACCCGGTCTGTCAACCCCAGTTGATCGCTGAGGGCGCGAGTCTGGGCCAGCATGGGCATATCGGGCACGATAGGGTTGGGATGGCGTGTGGCGGGAAAGAGCAAGCGAACCCGGGGTTGCGTCTCGACGACGCGGGCGACGGCCCGTACCAGGCTGAGAGGGTCCAGCCATTGCCACAGGCCGCCGCCCCACAGGATTACCCGGTCGTCGGGGCCAATGCCCGGGATCACGCCTTTGACGGAGGGAGCGGTAGCTTGCAGTGGGCGTGAGGGCAAGCCAAAGGGCACTATATCGATCAGGCGGCGGAGGGTGGGATCGTCGGCATAGGTGTCGGGGTTGATGCGGCCCATGATGTCTAGCACACCCAGCCAGTAGTCGCGCTGGCGCCGGCTGGCGCAAAAGAAAAAATCGCCGGCCAGGGCTGTCCTGCGCACCAGGTCCAAGTTGTCATAAAAAGTAGGCCACTGTTCCTCACGGGGGAGATGGGCTTGTCTGTGAAGCGATTCAAAGGTGTATGGGTAGGTTGTCTCTAGAATTAATGCTTTACCGCAGGTAACCAGCGAAGGAAAGTTCAGAAGCAGGTGACCGGCTAGCAGTAGCACATCGGCTTGGGCTACAGCAGGGGCCAGGCTATCCCAATCGTCCAGGCTGTAGACGTGAGTTTTAAAGCCGGGGCCGGGCAGGCTGCGTTCCGGGGTGGCCAGGGTGACATCCAGTGTTTGAGCCAATGCGCGGGCCATCTCCCAATAGCGGACGCCCGGTCCGGCCATCTTGGTATCCACGACATCGAAACTGATAAGGAGCAAGCGGGTCACAATCACCTCCATCATGACAGGCCCAAGCGTGTACGTCAGGCTGCCGGGGTACGTATGAAACGTCCTTGCTCATAAGCAGGTACCAAACCCTGCAATCGGGCGTTTTCCCTTTGCAGAGCATCCGGTTGTGCTTGCAGTTCCGCCTGACGTCGCTGGGTTTCATATTGGATATGGGCCGGGGTGAACGTTTGCCCTTGATTGATCGGGTTGAACAGGGCGGTCAAAAAGCCCCAAGCGGAAGGCTCGAAAGGCGCATGATCGGGCTGCAAAAGGGAGAGACAAGGTTACCGACAGGTCTTTGAAGGGTAGCCACAGGAGGTCGTCTGATGCTTTGAGCATGGTCTACTCCTGACTCGGCCCATCGTGCCAATGCCAACGGCTGGGGATGTAGAAGGAGCCGTACCGTTCTTTGATCTGTTCGTTGGGCACAACGCGAAAGGTATAAGCCATGTGGTGGTGGTCATAAGCATGCTGCCCTTCGTAGTCATAGAGAGCTGCAGAAAAGAGATAGGTTCCTTCCAGGAAGGGAAGGTTGGGGATGATATAGTCTACGTATCCTTCGCCCTCAATGGCCTCAATCGGATAGTCGGCGAAAACGGTATTGGGGCCGTTAATGTGAAAGCCGCTGGCATGGTACAAAGCAATGCCGAACATCGGACGCTCGATCCGCCGATGGGCCAGGTAATGCATCCGGGCAATAAAGGTCTCGCCTGTGCGAAAAGCCCGTGTCTCTTGCCCTTCTTTGTTCAAGAATTGAACATGGACAAATTCTGCTTCCCGCGACCCCCAACGCCAGGGCGACTCGTCTTCCTCTGTGCCTTGCGCTTCTTCCATCGCTTCCCGTTCGGCTTCCAGGATCTGTTTCTGGTCCCGGGCCAGGACTTCTTCTTTATACCTTTCGAGCACCTGTTCCACCGCGCCGATGGCCTGGATTCGACCTTCTTCGAGCCAGATGGCCCGGTCGCACAGTTCCCGCACCTGCTCCAGCGCGTGGGTGACCAGCACGATGGTCACGCCCTGGCGTTTCATTTCGTTGATCTTGTCCAGACAGCGGAGCTGGAACGCCTGGTCGCCCACGGCCAGGACCTCGTCCACCAACAAGATGTCGGGGTCCAGATGGGTGGCGATGGAAAAGGCCAGGCGCATGTACATCCCGGAAGAATAGTGTTTGACGGGAACATCGATGAACCGCTCCATTTCGGAAAAGTCGAGGATGTCGTCGAAAATACGGTCTATCTTGGCCCGGCTGAAGCCCAGGATGGAGCCGTTGAGATAGATGTTTTCCCGTCCGGTCAGGTCGGGATGGAATCCGGCTCCTAGTTCCAGCAAGGCGCCCACCCGGCCCGCAATTTCGATCTGACCGGTGGTCGGTTCGATGATGCGTGACATGAGCTTGAGGATTGTGCTCTTGCCCGCCCCGTTGTCGCCGATCAAGCCAATGGTTTCCCCTGCTTCGATCTCGAAATTGACATCACGCAGCGCCCAATACTTTTCTTTAGACGCCCGTTGGCGGGGGTGGAACAGGGTCAGGAACAGTTCCTGAAAGGAACGTGGTTTCTGCCGGTGCAGGGTGAATTGTTTAGACACTCTTTCGAATCGAATGACGCTCATGGCAGGTAGGCTTTCCTTTGTGGAAGCTGTACTCGCCCAAATTATAGCACCTTTGGGAGGGGGTGCCAAATCGGAATACTGTGCTTGTAACTCTACTCCGGTAGAAGCACGGATTCTAGTTTGATACATCCGTTATCTGGCGTTTTCCCGCCAATCACGTCACCAAACTTGGGTACCTGACGCACTTTCAGGGGCGGTTTCAGCCGCTATTTGTGCCCATACCACAAAATCCATGCTGAGAATTGCCGTTTCGCCATTCCTCGGCCATACCTTTTGCCACCGGCGGGTAGATGTGTTAAAATGTCACGGCAATCCTTGAGCCGGGAGGTCCGTCTATGCAATACCGCACTTTTGGCAAACTGGAATGGAAGCCTTCGGCCCTGGGCTTTGGGACCATGCGCTTGCCCACCGTTGACGACGATCCGGCCCACATTGACGAACCGGAGGCAACACGCATGATCCGCTACGCCGTCGACCACGGCGTGAACTACATAGACACCGCCTACCCCTACCACCGCGGCGAAAGCGAACGGTTCCTGGGCCGGGCCTTACAAGATGGCTACCGCGAGCGGATCAAGCTGGCGACCAAGCTCCCCTGTTGGCAGGTAGAAAAACAGGCCGATTTTGACCGCTTCCTGAACGAGCAACTGGAGAAGCTCCAAACCGACCACATTGACTTTTACCTGCTCCACGCCCTAAATGCCCGGACTTGGCCCCAAGTGCGCGATCTGGGCGTGCTGAACTGGGCGGAAAGGGCCATCGCCGACGGGCGCATTCACCATTTGGGGTTCTCCTTCCACGACCAATACCGGCTCTTTCGCGAGATCGTGGATGCTTCCGATCTGTGGACCTTTTGCCAGATCCAGTACAACTTTATGGATGTCAATTTTCAGGCCGGGGTCAAGGGGTTGCGCTACGCCGCCGGAAAAGGGCTGGGTGTCGTGGTGATGGAGCCGCTGCGCGGAGGGCAACTGGTAGGCCGCATTCCCCCCGCAGTCCAGGCGATCTGGGATAGTGCGCCGATCCGGCGCACCCCGGCAGACTGGGCACTGCAATGGGTCTGGAACCAGCCGGAAGTGTCGCTTTTGCTCAGCGGCATGAGCACCATGGAGCAGGTCGTGCAGAACATAGAAAGCGCGGATCATTCCGGCCCCGGCACGTTGACCGCCGCAGAAATGGCCCTTTACGACCGGGTGCGAGAAACCTACCGCACGCTCAGCCCCATCCCTTGCACCGACTGCCAATACTGCCTACCCTGTCCCCAAGGGGTTAACATCCCCCGCATATTCGCCATCTACAACGATATGATGATGTACGGCGATGAGAGGCGGGCGCACACCATCTATAATAGTTTCCTAAAGCGGGAAGAGCGGGCCGACATGTGCGTTGAATGCGGCGAGTGCCTACCCAAATGCCCCCAACAAATTGAGATCCCGGACTGGTTGGCACAGGTGCACAAGGCCCTTTGCGATGAATAGAACGCCAAAAAGCGGCGGGGTTACCGCCGCTTTTCCAATGGGATCACAATCCACAGGATGAGATAGGGCAACAAACCGGGCAATCCACCCGGTAAAAGCAGGATGAAAAAGAGCAGCCGAAACCAAAAGGCGTTGATGCCAAAGAACTCGGCCAGGCCACCGCAGACTCCGGCAACCCAGCGATTGCGACGTGAACGACGTAACTTGTTCTCCATCAGATCATCTCCCCAACCGGTTTTCATCCCCCTTTACGTCGCACCGGGGCAAAGGTCGCAGCAAAGCGGCGGAGCCGGCTGCTCTGTAGGCGTTCGGGGGGCCGGAGTGTTACATCTCCGGCCAGGACCTTCCGCAGGCGGCCATCATCCAGGCGGACCAGCAACGCGCCGTCGGCATCCACCCCCTCGGCCAGGCCGTCGAACGTTCGCTCCCCTTCCGAGATGACAACCCTCCGACCTAACGTGACCAGCCGCCGTGCCCACTCCTCCCGCGGCGACCACCCCGCCCGCAGGGCCAGGTAACGCTGCTCCACCGCCTGCAGAAAGGCTCCCAGCAGCGACAGCCGGTCCACCCGACGCCCCGCTTCGTGGGAGAGAGCGGTCGCCGGGGTCAAGAGGTCGGCAGGCAGCCGGGCCGGATCAAGATTGACGTTGAGGCCCACCCCCACCACGGCATAGTCCACCGTCGCTCCACGCAAGCTCAACTCGGTGAGAATACCGGCTACCTTGCGTCCGGCAAGCACCACATCGTTGGGCCATTTGAGGTCCGCCCGCAGCCCCGTCTCCGTCTCTATCGCTTCCAGGAGGGCCAGGCCGCAGAGCATGGTCAGCCGTTGGGCTTGATGGGGGGCCAAAGGGGGGCGAAAGATGAGCGAAAGGAGCAAGCTGCTACCCGGCGGGGCCAGCCATCGTCGGTTGAAGCGTCCCCGCCCCGCCGTCTGATAATCGGCAATGACCAACGTTCCTTCCGGCGCACCCTGCCGGGCCAGACGGCGGGCTTTGGTATTGGTCGAGTCGGTTTCGGGCAGGTAAACCAGGTTGCGCCCCACAAAGCGGGTCGTCAATGCAGCACGGATCGCCTCTGCCGAAAGGTCCGCGTCCGTTGCCTTCCGACTCCCGTCGGACACCAAAGGGCTACTCCTCTTCAATGCGGTAATGGGTTGTGATGCGGGCCGTTTTGCCCAGCATGATCGAGGCCGAGCAGTATTTCTCCTCCGAAAGCCGGATGGCGTCCTCCACCGCCTTGGGCTTGATGTCCCGCCCGCGCACGATGTAGGTTACGTCAATCTCTGTGTAGACGCGGGGCGGTGTCTCGGCCCGCTTGGCCTCCGCCCGGACTTCTAAGCCGGTGACGGCCTGGCGTTTCTTTTCCAAGATGCTGAGCACGTCATAGGCCGTACACCCGGCCATGCCGATCAAGACCAGTTCCATCGGCGAGGGGCCGAGCTTGTCCGCGCTGCCGTCCACCACGAGGGCATGGCCCGACGATCCCTGCCCGACAAAACGACGATCCTCTACCCAGGTCACACGCGCTTCCACAATTCCCCCTTTTGCCAACGCCGCGGTTCGGATTTTGGAACCGCCAAGACGCGAAAGGCGCGAAGGTTTTTTTTACTTTTCCTTTGCGCCTTCGCGTTCCTTCAACGCCAACAGGACATCCTCCGCTTTGACCGGCAATTTGTTGAACCAAATGCCGGTGGCATCGTGGATGGCGGCCAAGATGGCCGGGGCCAACATCAGCATCGGCATCTCACCCAGCCCCCGCGCACCGTAAGGCCCCTGGGGGTCCTCAATTTCCAGGATCAAAGGATGAATTTCGGGGACATCGTAGACGGTAGGGATCAAGTAATCGGCGTAGCTCTTGGTGCGCAGGTATCCATCCTGCATGATGAATTCTTCCAACAAGGTCCAACCCAGTGCTTGGGCAATGGCTCCCTGAATCTGGCCCTCCACGTGCATCGGGTTGACCGCCCTGCCCACGTCGTGGGCAGCCCACACATTTTTGACCGTCACCTGACCGGTCTCGGTGTCTACCTCCACCTCGGCAACCTGGGTCCCATAGCCGTAGGTCACGTGGGGGTCACAGACTCCGGTCTCCGGGTCGTACATGCTCGTCGGGCGAGGGCGGTGGGTGCGTTCGGCGATGGCCGGTCGTTCGCCTGCCGCCCACATTTCCAGGGCGGCCTCACAGGCCAGCTTGACCGCATTGCCGCCCATGAACGTCCCCCGCGACGCGCTACAGCTGCCTGCCTCCGGGACCTCGGCGGTGTCTTCGGTGACGACGCGAACCGCTTCGTAAGGGATGCCCAACGTCTCGGCGGCGATCTGGCCCATGACGCCGATGGCCCCTTGTCCCACATCGGAAAGGCCGATCTTGATCACCGCCCGCTCAATCTCTTCATCGCCGTAGAGTTCACAGCGGGCCGATGCCTTTTCCGGAAAGCCGAAACTGTAGCAGACGTTCTTGTACCCGGCGGCCACTCCGATCCCGCGCAAGACGCCCGGCTTGGTCTTACCGGTGGGGCGGGGCTTGCCCTCATCGGTCCAACCGGCGGCTTCGGCAGCGTGCATCATCGTCTCCCGGATCGAGACCGAGGGGGGAACGATGCTTTGGGTGGCCAGCACCGAACCTTCGTGCAAGGCATTCTTGAGGCGAAAGACCATAGGGTCCATTCCCAGGGCATCGGCCAGTTTGGACATCTGCATCTCGGCGGCAAAGGTAGCCTGCAAAGAGCCAAAGCCCCGGAACGCGCCGCAGACGATGTTGTTGGTAAAGATGTTATAGCCGTCCACCTTGACGTTGGGGACTTCGTAGACACCACAGGCGATACTCACGGCATTGTTCAGCACCGCCGAGCTGGAGGAGCTGTAGGCCCCGATGTCGGCAATAAGGGTCGCTTCCACGGCCAGCAGGTTGCCCTCTCGGTCGGCGGCGTGCTTGATATGGATGTAGTAGGGATGACGTTTGTGATGGCCGCGCACCGACTCTTTGCGGTTCCAGACCAGTTTGACCGGGCGACGGATGCCCCGCTTGTCCAGGCAATAGGCGGCCAGGGCCAACAGGTGTTGGACCGACATATCCTCCCGTCCGCCAAAGGCTCCCCCTGCCGGGGCATAGATGACCCGCACCCGATCCACCGGCAGGTCCAGCATGTGGGCGATCTGGTGTTGGTCGTCGTGGCTCCACTGCCCGGCAGAGTGGACCGTCACCCGGCCCTCCTCATCAATGTAACCGATCCCGGCTTCCGGCTGCAAGTAGGCGTGTTCTTGGTGGGGTGTGAAATAGTCCGATTCTATGATCACCACATCGTCGCGGGCAAAGACGGCCTCCACGTCTCCTTTGCGGATGCGTTGGTGGCTCTGGATGTTATCGGGCCAGCGGTCGTGGATGGTCGGCGCGCCGGGTTTCATGGCCTCGCGGGGATCGGTGACGACCGGTAGGTCTTCATAGGTGACGCGGATCAGGTCCCGTGCCCGGCGGGCGGCTTTCTGCGTCTCGGCGATGACCAGGGCCACCCGGTCGAACACGGAACGCACCTTGTCCTCGCACAGGGCCGGCTGATCTTTGAAGATCAGCCCGTATTCGTTGACCGGCACATCCTTGTAGGTGAGGATGGCGACCACACCCGGCACTTTTTCCGCCGCGGAGGTGTCAATCTCCAGGATGCGGGCGTGGGGTCGGTCGCTGAACAGAATCTTCATGTGCAGCATTCCCTCCATGCTGAGGTCGCCGGGGAAGCGGGTCTGGCCGGTTACTTTGCCGACGGCGTCGGGTCGCAGCAACCTTCGGCCCAGGGCGTTTCCTTTCATGCTGAACCTCCCTCATGCCGTGCAGATTGGGTTGGGGGTATTATACCCACCAACGAACGGTTTGACAAAATGATTCAGATGCTACGTTGTGTTACACGCTTTTGCTATTCGCTGCCACAGCGTTTCCTCTTGTTCCGGCAAGACGGTGCGTGGATCAAAGACTAAGCGGTCGGCCTCTATGCGGGCGATGACCGGCGGTTCTCCGGCCCGGAGGCGCGCGGCCACGGCGTCGGGCGATTCGACGGACAGGGTGACCAAGCGGGTAGGCAGCGTTTCCCCCGGCAGGCTTCCTCCCCCTACCGCCGAGCGACCGGGAATGACTTGGGCGGAGACCCCCAATTCCTCCAACGCCCGGACCCAAGTGGCGGCCCGCTCCGCCAGGGCTTCTTCTCCTTGTGCAATCATGCGCCAGACGGGGACCTTTTCCACCGCTTCGCCCAGCAGGTAATGTCGCAGGGTAGCCTGCAGGCCCGCCAGTGTTGTCTTGTCTACCCGCAGGGCACGGGTTAGGGGGAACTTTTTGAGGCGGGCGATGAGATCGGCGCGGCCCAGGATGATACCCGCCTGTGGCCCTCCCAGCAATTTGTCACCACTACACGAGACCAGGGATGCCCCTGCCGCTACACTTTCCTGAATGGTCGGTTCATGGATCAAGCCGTAGGGGGCCGTATCCAAAAGTGTGCCGCTGCCCAAATCGTCCAGGAGCAAGAGTCCCCGCGATTCGGCCAGGGCTACCAACTCGGCCAGGGCCGGTTCGTGGGTGAAGCCCAGCAGCCGGAAATTGCTGCGGTGGACGCGCATCAGGGCCGCCGTGTTTTCGGTGATGGCCGCCTCGTAATCGCGGGCATAGGTCCGGTTGGTCGTCCCTACCTCCACCAACTGCGCTCCACTTTGGCGCATGACGTCGGGGATGCGGAAGCCGCCACCGATCTCCACCAGCTGCCCGCGGGAGATGATGACCTCCCGCCCCTGGGCGAAGCACATCAGCATCAACAAGACGGCGGCGGCATTGTTGTTGACCACCAAGGCGGCTTCGGCTCCCGTCAAGCGGCAGAGGAGCTCTTCGGCATGGACGTAACGCGAGCCGCGCCGCCCGGCCTCCAGGTCGTACTCCAGGTTGGAGTAACCGGTCGCCACGGCGTCCATCGCCGCCCGTGCTTCTGCGCTCAAGGGGGCGCGGCCCAGATTGGTGTGAACGATGACGCCGGTAGCGTTGATGGCCGGGCGCAAGGTGGGCCGCAGCGTGGCGGCCAGCCGGGCTTCCACCTCGGCCACCAAGTCTGTCTCGGCAGGAGCCGCTCCTCCGGCGCGGATGACCGACCGGGCCGCATCCAATGTCTCGCGGATGGCTTCTACCGTCAGATCGCGGCCCCAGCGGGCCGCCAGTGCGGCCACCGCTTCTACCTGTAACAGACGGTCCACACTGGGCAGATTGCGGAATGGGTTTGTGTCCATCATTCTCCTCTCGCCTGTTCCACAGAGGCGGTTTGAGCCGTCGTTCCCGCCACGGGGGCAGGGCGCGCCGGAAAACGGTCGGCTTGTTTCTCCCTGTGGTGAAGCCGCATCGGGAACGGTGCTCGCCCTAGCGGGTGTGGAAGGTCAGTTGACTGCGCCCGATGCGGATCCGATCCCCATCACGCAAGGGATGGTGGCGGATGCGCCGCTCGTTGACAAACGTACCGTTTGCGCTGCCCAGATCGGTGATGATGAACCGACCGCCCCGCCGTTCAATGCGAGCATGTCGCCGCGAGGCCAGGGCATCGTTGATCAGGATGTCGTTGCTGCCGGAACGCCCGATGGTCGCTCCACCGACGGGGATGGGATAGCGGGTCCCATCCATCTCCAACCAGGCGTCGACCTGTCCTTTTCCTTTGGCCTGGTAGGTGAGGGTCACATCGCCCAGTTGCACCCGGTCGCCGGGGCGGAGCACGGCCCGGCGCACCTTCTGGCCGTTGACCACAACGCCGTTCGCGCTGTCCAGGTCCTCTATGATGCACTGCCCTTCACGGCATTCAAGGCGGGCATGGCGGCGTGAAACCTGACGGCTGGTCAGAACGATGTCGTTCTCCTTGCTGCGCCCGATGGTGATCGGCCCCGGCTTGAGGGGCAACGGGGCAGGCCCAACACCTATCAAGACGCCGTAATCGGCAGGGGGCGGCGGGGGCGGGGGTGGAGGAGGTGCGGCCGCTTCCGGCATGATCGTCGGTGGACGGCTCACCTTACGCCGGGAAGAGATCTGCCAGACGACCAGCAACAGCAGGCCGCTGCCCAGGGCGACCACCGCACCGCAGATGCCCAATCCGCCCAGCAAGAGGAGCATTCCGTGGCGAACCTCGCCTTCGGTCGGCTCCGGCTCAACCGGCCCCGGCTCAACCGGCCCCGGTTCAACCGGCTCCGGCAGGGCGGCGACGGTCGTCGGTTCGGGAAGGGCGGTGGGCTGGGTGGGCAGGGTCGGCAGCGGGGCGGGGGTGGGAACCTGTGCCGCGGCGGCAGGGGGCGAAGCCATGCTCAAGCGGCCGTAGCCGTAGCCGTTGTCGGGACCGGGCGGTCCCAGGTCCAGGGCGTTGGTCTGCAGATAATCGCGCACTTGGGCGGCGGTCCAATCGGGGAATGCGCTCCACACCAGGGCGGCGGCCCCGGCCACGTAGGGCGTTGAGGCCGAGGTCCCGTCGAACCCATCGGGGCCGTAAGTTGCTCCAGACACGCCCGCCGGAGCCGAGATCTCCGGCTTTAGGCGGCCGTCGTTGCTCGGCCCTTGTGAGCTATAGTTTGCCAGGCTATCGTCGCGGTACTCGGTAGCACCGACGGTCAGCGATCCACGTGCATCGGCGGGGGACCCCAGGCTGTGTTCGGCTACGGCAAACTTGACATCGGCCCCCATGGTATAAAGATCAAAAATAGCAGGCCGTGTGATACGCCGCGCTTTGATGGCCACATAGTAAATGCCCTGGGGCAGGCCACGTCCTGTGACCACTTCGGCGGGAATCTGGCCGACGTTGCCGTCCTGCACATCCTCCGACCCGGCGAGGAGATTGCCGTCCTGATCCAGAAGATAGAGGTCATAATCTTCGGTCACGGCTCGCCAATCATCCCAATTGAGGACAACGGCCAGCTCTGCACCATAGACGCCGATGGGCATGGCCTCGCCGCCGTCGGGAAACTCGTGCAGACCGTCGCCGTCGTTGTCGGTGAACTGGCCTCGGTAGTGGGATTGGGCGTTGTTGCCTGCCGAGTTGACCCACAGGACACCGAGTTGGGCGACCCGATCCACCTGTTGGGCGGCTTCGTCGCTGCCGTCCATCGGTCCCAAGATGCCGGAGGTTGAGTTGCTGATGATGCGGACCCCTTGCTGCAACAGCCACTCCACGGCTTGCCCTTCGCTTACCCGTGTGCCGTCGTAATAGGCCAGGAACAGTTCGGCGTCCGGTGCCATCTCGTGGACGATCTCGGCGCAAGCGGTGCCGTGGACCTCACCGCTGCCGTCCGGTTCCTGGCCGTAGACAAAAGATTTGGCCGTCACTTGCTCCGGCAATTCTGTGCCCAGCAGGTCTTTGTAGCCGTCAAAGCCCAGGTCCAAGATGCCGACGCGAATGCCTTGCCCTCTGATCCCGGCGGCGTGCCACGCATCGGCCCCGGTGACGCGCACCCCTTCTCCCTCAATGGGGGCGGCGGCATCGATCCCCCGCGAAAGGGGCAACTCCAGCCGGATGATGTGTTCCATCTGGGTCAGCTGCTCAAAGAGGGTTTCGACCCCTTGCTGTTCGGCCAGTTGCTGGATCAGGCTCAGTGGAACACCGACGTTGATCCGGTTTTGGTAGCTCCCTTCGACGGTGATGCCTACCTTCTGCAGCTCCTCCACGATGGCCGGAACCGCTTCCGGTCGGTCCATAACCAGCGTGATGCGGATCTCATCCCTGTCGTTGAGCAGGCCCCGCTCTTCGGCCAGCTTCCGGGCGGCCTCGATGCCGCCACGCTCATAGGCGATGAGAAAATCTTTATAGACCGAGCCGAGGGCCGGATCGCCGAGGATGTCCGCCAGCTCCGGGTACTGCTGCATCAACTCATCCAGCGAGGGGGGTAAAGAGACCTGGACCGATGGCCCGGCCGTCGGTGATCCGGAGCCGCCGGTTCCCTTCCACAACAAAAAGCCGCTGATGGCCACCAGGACCACGCCTGCCACGACCAGGCCGATCAGCAGACCGCGCCGCTCCAGCAGGCGGTCCAACGCCGAAGGCGGTCCTTCTGCCATCGGCAAAGGCACGGGCGTCGGGTTTTCCCGAAAATCGTGTTCGCTCATGTCTGCCTACCTTTCCAGTGGGTTCGCCGTCAGAAAAAAATTGTTATCCGCATCCCGCAGCAAAGGCAGTGCGGCATCTTTGGCCGAAAGGATCGGCTCCGCCACGGGCCAGCGGATGCCGATCTCCGGGTCATCCCAGCGGATGCCCCGGTCTAGGTCGGAGGCGTACTCGGCCGTCACCAGGTAGATGACATCGGCTCGTTCGCTGAGGACGCAAAAGCCGTGGGCAAATCCGACCGGGATCCAGAGCATCCGCCCGTTTTCGGCAGAGAGGGTTTCCCCTACCCATTGGCCGTAGGTAGGGGAGCCGCGCCGGATGTCCACGGCCACGTCAAAGACCTCACCGCCGAGGACCATCACCAGTTTGCCCTGGGCCTGGGGGTGCTTTTGGTAATGCAACCCGCGCAACACTCCACGCACCGAGTGGGAGCGGTTGCTTTGCACGAACGGCCCGACGATGCCCTGTTCGGCAAAGGCGGATTGCTTGTAGGTCTCCATGAAAAAGCCCCGCGCATCCTCAAACCGTTGTGCCTCAATGAGCACCACTTCCGGAATGGTCAATCTTTGGAACCGAAATGGCATCCTCCCACCTCCCCCTACAATCTGTCCAAGATCGCCCGTGCTGCCACGATCCCCGAAGCCGAAGCCTGGACCAGCCCTCGCGTCACTCCTGCGCCGTCTCCGGCGGCGAACAGGTTGCGCACCTCGGTTTCCAGATCGCGGCTCAGCCTAAGGCGGGAGGAGTAGAATTTGGCCTCCACGCCGTAGAGGAGGGTGTGCCGCGATGCGACGCCCGGCGCGACCTGGTCCAGGGCGTCCAGCATCTCCAGGATGTTGACCACATAGCGGTAGGGCAGCACCAGGTTCAGGTCACCGGGGGTGGCCTCTTTGAGAGTGGGCCGGGTGATACAGCGGGCCAGCCGTTGTTCCGTGGTGCGCCGCCCGGCCCGCAGGTCCCCCAGCCGCTGGACCATGATCCCGCCGGAGAGTAGGTTGGCCAGCCGGGCGATGTATTTGCCGTAGGCGATGGGTTCCTTGAACGGTTCGGTAAAGTTTTTGCTGACCAGGACGGCAAAGTTGGTGTTCTCCGTCCGCTTGTCGGCGTAGGAGTGGCCGTTGACCGTCAGCACGTCCCCGGCCCACTCGGTGACGACTTCACCGTAAGGGCAGACGCAGAAGGTACGCACGCGGTCATCAAAGGCCCGTGAAAAGTAGAGGAACTTGGGTTCGTAGAGCAGATCGGTCAGGGGAGCCAAGACCTGGGCCGGGAGCTCCACCCGCACGCCAATATCCACCGGGTTGATGCTCAGGCGGAGGTGCAGGTCGCGGGCCAGCCGGGCCAGCCAGGCGGCCCCTTCGCGGCCCGGAGCGACGATGACGTAGGGCGCGGTTAGAACTTGGCCTTTGACCGTCTCTACCCCGGTCACCGCGCCGTTATCGGTCAGGACGCGGGCCACCTCGCTGCGGACGCGGACCTCTACACCCCGCTCCACCAGCTCCCGGTACATGGCTCCCAGGATGTCGCCGCTGCGTTCGGTCCCCAGGTGGCGGATGGGATAGTGTTGCAGGCGCAGCCCGGCCAGGGCGGCCTTGCGGGCCACCGCTTCGATGCGGTCCAGATCGCCGCTGTGCGGTTCGCCGTCGGCGCCGTAGCGCACCCACAGGGCGTCCACCTCTTGCACCAGGCGTTCCGCCTCCTCCTGTCCCCGGATGTCGGCCAACAG
>CAZQKE010000041.1:0-3907 GCA_964593865.1 uncultured Anaerolineaceae bacterium
GTCGCCTGAGTGACAATGATGTCGTCTTGTCCGATGAGTTGATGGTTTCCCGTCACCATGCCGTGATTGCCGTCGAGCAAGGCCGGTATGTGCTATACGATCGGGATAGCGCCAACGGAACCTGGGTCAACGATCAACGTATCTTTCGGCATCTGCTCGCCCCCGGCGACCGCATTCAGATCTGGCAATCCCAGTTCGTCTTTACCATGGCGGGGACAGCCATCCCATCTACACCGGCACCGGCAACCTCGGCCTCCCCGTCCACCGTCCACACCGTGGGCGAATCGTTTTGCGGCTATCGGCTGGAAGGGTTGATCGGGCGGGGCGGCATGTCCGAGGTTTTCAAAGCCCGCGACGCCCAGGGCCGGACGGTGGCCATCAAGATCCTGCAAGAGACCGATCCCTACCTGGTCGCCAAGTTCGCCCAGGAGGGCAACAAGATCGGGCCGCTCCTGCGCGGCCACGCCAACATCATCTATGTCCACGAATTCGGCCAAAGTCCAGACCACCGGCTATACATCGTCATGGAATATGTGGACGCGCCTTCCCTGCGCAAAATGATGCGCCGCCGGTGGACCGAGCCGGAGATCGTGAACGTCATCGGCCAGGTGTGCAGTGCGTTGGCCTTTGCCCACCAGAACAACGTCGTTCATCGGGACATCAAACCGGAAAACATCCTGGTCGCGGAGGATGGCACGGTCAAAGTCCTCGATTTCGGCATTGCCAAACTGACCTCCGCTTCGACGGTGACCCGCGACAAGATTGTGGGCACGCCGGAATATATTTCGCCCGAACAGGCGCGAGGCGACCCGGTGCGCCCGGCCAGCGACGTTTATTCTTTGGGCATCGTCCTTTACGAAATGCTGACCGGCAGCGTGCCCTTTCCCCGCCCATCGGACCAGAATCCCTACCAGGCAGCCATAGAAGTCATCCGCCAGCATCTGCACGAACGCCCGGAACCGATCCGCAAACGCAATCCCGATGTCCAGGTATCCAAGCGGTTGGAACGGGTGGTTATGCGTGCCCTAAAAAAGAACCTCAAAGACCGCTACAAGACGGCCCGGGAAATGGGCGAGGCGCTGGGCTATCAAGATCGCCCAACGGTGCGCCCTTCGGTAGCTCGGCCTCGTCCGGCCAGATTGTTGGTTGTCAGAGGACCCCGCCAGGGCCATCATTTTCCCCTGAGTGATGGCCGCCTGATCTTGGGCCGCCTGGATCTGGGATCGGTGGACCTGACCGTCTCGCGCCGCCATGTTCAGATCGTTTCACAAGGAAGAGATTATTGGTTGCAGGATACATCCAAGAACGGAACCTGGGTAGACAATCAGCGGGTGTATGGTCAAGTCCCGCTGCGGCCCGGCTCCCTGATTACCATTGGTGATTCAATCTTGCGTCTAGAGCAAGAGTTTGCCAATTGACATAACGGTACGCAGGTAAACACAGATGTAGAGATCTCGGAAGTGTAAAAGGTAGAAGGAGGAAAAAATGGAAGATCGCACAACGCCCATGCGCCAACAGGGCTGGGCACAGAATCCCGACGAGCAGAAAACCGTTTATGCCGATCAGGATAACCCGACGCCGCCGACGCTGCCCTTCGGCGATCAGGATGGTGGGCCGCAGCCCTTTGTGCGGGCCGATCCCGCCGCCGGAACGACGCCACCGCCTTTTGCCCCCCCTCCGCCGCCGCAGCCGGGGCCGCCGCCCTTCCAACCTGCGGCCCCTGCCGCAGAAGGCCAGACCATGATCATTGCCGAACGGCCCAAACCGGTGTTCGCCTGGCTGGTCGTGGTAGACGGACCCGACCGCAACTCCATCGGCACGGTCCACAGCCTGCACCCCGATACAACCACCATCGGGCGTGTAGCAGGCAACCATATCGTCGTCCGCGATGACACCTGCTCGGCCCAGCACGCCCGCATCCGCGTTGAAACCAAAGAAGAGGGCGAAACGGCCTTTGTCCTGTACGACATGGGCAGCCGCAATGGGACCTACATCGGCGACAAGGAAACCTACAAGGACGAAGAAAGCCGCAAATACCGCCACGAATTACAGGACGGCGATTATCTGCTGCTGGGGGAGACTACGTTGGTTTTCAAGCGATTGTGAGAATGGGCAAGTATGCAAATGAGCAAATATGCGAATTTGCCCATTTAATCAAGGAGGAAATGATATGCACAAAAAACAGTGGCTGATCGCGGCCCTGGTCTTGACCTTACTCACCGCCTTTGCTGCACCGGTCAGCGCACAGAACCTGGTGAGCCTGTCCATTGACGACCTGGATTTGGCCGGGTTCCCTCAAGCCCAAGCCTTTGTGACGGTCCGCAACGAAAACGGCGTGCCTATCCCCGGCTTGACTCCTCAGCACTTTGAGATCGTCGAAGATGGCAAGACCTCCTTCCCGCCTGCCGGGGTGACAACCCAGGTCAACCCCGATGCGACAATCTCGGTGATCATGGTCATTGACATCAGCGGCAGCATGAAGGGCAAGCCGGTCAAGGAAGCCATGAATGCGGCCAACGTCCTGCTCGATCAGCTCTCTCTCCGGGACCGCGCTGCTCTTATCGCCTTTGCCGACGAGGTCGCCAGCCTGGACCCCAACGTGTTGGAAGAAGGCAAAGAGGTTGGCTTTACCGCCGACAAGAATGCCATCCGCAACGTGGTCAATTTCCTGGACACCAAAATCGGCTGGGATACGCCCCTCTACGACGCCATCTACAAGGGGGTCAAAATGGCCTCTACCGAGCCGTTGGGCAAACGGGCGGTGATCGTCATGACCGATGGCCGGGATGAGCGGGACAACGCCCAGGGCGTGCCGGTCAAAGACGCCGGGAGTGTGGTCTCCCCGGACGATCCCATCGCCGAAGCGAACCGTTACAACATCCCCGTCTTTTCGGTGGGGTTGGGGGGCAAGATTGATGCCAAATACCTGCACCGCCTGGCCGAGCGGACCGGCGGCGTTTACCAGGAGGCTCCCAAGCCGGAGGACCTTTCTCCTCTCTTTAGCAACGTGGTGAACCAACTCAAAGAACAATACGTGCTGACCTACCAATCCACGCTGCCCAAAGATGCCGCATATCACAGCCTGCTGATCCGCGTCAACCTGCCCCAAGGCCAGGCCTGGGGAGAAACCAAGTTCCGTGTTGTGGCGGAAGACCCTCTTGCCCCCACACCTCCCTCGGCGGGCACAGGCGAAGGCGCATCGGCGGGCCTCGGCGGCGGTGAATCCCCCGCCACAACGCCGACGGTAGTTGCCCAGGGCGGCGGCGAGGGTGAGACGATGCCGCCTGCCCAACTGCCCACGCCGGCACCGGTTGGGGGTGGCTCCCAGGGCATTGTGGACAAGATCAAGGATACGATCCAAGACAACCCCCTCCTGCTGGTCGTGATCGGTGTGGGCCTCTTGCTGCTGTTCATCCTCATCATTGCCTTGATCGCCGTGTTGCTGCGGGGCCGCAAGAAACCGCAGCAGGAGATCACCCCCGCCGACCTCGGCGGCGAGACCTTTATGCCCCAACAGCCGCCGGCGCCCGCTCCGGCCCCCCAGTGGCAATCGGAGCCGACCGGTCCTTCCATCCCGACGGTAGGCGCCGAGGAAGGGGCCACCGAGGTTGCGCCCGGCGATTGGCCCGGCGCAGCACCGGCAGCCGCTCCGCCGCCCTTTGGTCCCCCGCCACCGGCTCCCGCCCCCGGCGTGGAAGGTCCTTTCCCCGAACCGGGAGGGACGCGCATCATTGAACGGGCGCCCAAGCATTTGGCGATGCTGGTGGATAAAAGGCACCCCGACCGCAAATACGACCTGAAAGGCACGGTCAATATCGGGCGCGCCCACGACAACCAGCTGGTCCTGGACGAGCCGACCGTCTCCCGCCACCACGCCTGGATCAAATCGGAAGGGGAGGATTTCATC
>CAZQKE010000042.1:0-7260 GCA_964593865.1 uncultured Anaerolineaceae bacterium
ATCCTTGACGTATAGGGCGCGGCGCATCCCCGGCGCGTTCTGTTTGACAAAGCAGAATGGGCAATTGTTGGCGCAGCGGCGGATGTCCACCTCAAAAGTGGGATGGGCAAAGGTCAGGCCCAGCGGCTCGTCATAGCCGCGCTCGGTCTCCACGGTGAACTGTTGGCCGTCGCGCTCGAACCGCAACTCCAGCCATTCCTCTGCTCTGTAGAACTGAACGTCAATGACATCGCGCAGGGGATGGCCGTTGATGCTCAGCAGCCGGTCGCCCGGCTTCAAGCCGATCTCGGCAGCCAAGCCGTCCGGCTCTACGGCAACGATGAGACCGCCGGTTACAGACCTACTCGCCGCCATCCACCAACGCCCAAACTCGTTCCATCACCTGCCCAATGTCCAGGTGCGTGGTGTCAATGACAACGGCATCCTCCGCCGGTTTGAGGGGGGCCAGGGTGCGGCTGCTGTCAATTTCATCCCGCCGTCGCACGGAAGCCAACACATGCCCATAGTCGGCTTTTTTGCCCCGCGCCAGGTCCTCGCGGTAGCGTCGTCTGGCCCGCTCTTCCACCGTGGCGTCCAGGTAGATTTTGAGGTCGGCGTCGGGCAGGACCACCGTACCGATGTCGCGGCCTACCATGACGATCTGCCCCTGCCGGCCGATGCTCCGCTGCCGGGCGGTCAGGGCGGCCCGCACGCCGGGATAGGCCGATACCGGCGAGACGTTGTGGTTCACCGCCGGGCGGCGGATCTCCCAGGTCACGTCCCGTCCGTCGACCAGGACGGTGTACTGGCGACCATCGTCCACCGTGGGGCGCAGGATGTCAATGGGCAGCGTCTCGGCCAGGGCCGTGACCGCCGCTTCATCATCAATGGCGATGCCCCGTGCCAGGGCTGCCCAGGTCACGGCCCGGTACATGACGCCGGTATCCAGGTAGACATACCCCAATCGTTCGGCCAGCAACCTGCCGATGGTGCTCTTGCCCGAAGCCGCCGGACCGTCTATGGCAATAATGGATGGTCGCGTCACCACACCTCCGAATTTTGAATCGCCAAGGTGTCAGGCTCAGTCCGATCGCAAGATTCTTCGGCGAATGGTACTTTTCCCAATCACGTTCGCTCACAAACTGCAGGTTTTGTGCCGGGAGTCGTGCTCTTCGTCATCGCTCTCGGTATCGGCCCCTGTAGGTGACAACTTGGGTTATCATAACACAGATCGTTAGAAAGTCAAACATCGCTGAAAGATTCGTCATGGGTTCAGAGGGAGCGTGATTTTTTGAACCGTCAAGGGCGCAGAGTTTTTTTCTTTGCGTTCTTTGCCTTCGCGGTTCTGCTCTTTGCACCAGGACACCGAGAGCGCGAAGGCTCTTTCATCTTTCCTATGCACCTTTGGCGTCTCCGCGGTGGAACCGACGGCGACAGGCATTTGTCTCAAACGCCCTTGGGGGTTCCGGTCGCTACATCTTTTCCACAATCATAAAATGAGAAAGACCAAAGATGCGCAAAGGTGTTCGTTCCAGAAGGTAGGTTGTCCGCCGCAAGAGTCGTCCCAAGTGGGGATGACGTTTTGTGATTTTGTCATAGCCGGGGTATATCTGAGTGTGGGTTACAATCCGCACCGGCGCGCCGTCGAGTAGGCGACGCAGGTCATCAGAGGTATAGGCGCGAACATGGGGGCAAAAACGGTTTCGCCAGCGGTCGGGCAGGTAGTTGACCAGGGGAATGTTGCCGAAATGATATGTGCCGTGCCAATAGGCTCCGTGGGTTTCAAAGGGGTACAATCGGTTGGGTGCGAAAACGATCAGATGCCCCCCCTTTTTGAGGACGCGCACTGCCTCGCCGATGGCTTGGCGGTCATCCCGGACGTGCTCTATCACTTCGTGGGAGAGCACTACGTCGAAGGAGTCATCGGGATAGGGCAGGTTCTCTGCCGAAGCGAGCCGGATGTTCGGCAGGGTTCTGCCGGCGACGGCAACCTTTTCGTCGTCAATGTCCACACCGTGGACGTTTGGGCTGAAACGCCGCAGGGCACGGACGTATGTCCCCACGCCGCACCCAACGTCCAAGATGGCTTGGCCTTCCAGCCGCACGAAGCGGCGGATCAGTTCCAGCCGCCGCTCCTGTCCAAAACCCCAAACGTAGCTGGGGTGCCCCAATGTGATCGCTTTCTCCTCGCTCAACCGCGCTCCGCCTCTACATCGCTACCAGCCGTAGCCCAAGCGCAGGACCAGACGCAGAGGGAGGTTGTACTCCATCATTTTGGCCTGTGTCTTTTCCAGGTCGTATTCCACCCGACGGTATTCCACCGTCCGCGCTTCCGTATCCAGCAAAAGGTAGCTGGCGCGGGGGTCACCATCGCGGGGCTGCCCCACGCTTCCTGGATTGACGATAAACCGCCCAGGCTCCAACTTTATCACTTTGCCTTCCACGACCGGCAGGGGATTGCAGGTCGGTTGGCCTTCCTGTTCGCTCAATTGAAAGATCGCGGGAACGTGGGTGTGTCCAACGAGGCAGTAGAGGGTGTCAAAGAAGTCGAAGTTGACTTCTGCGGTCGCGGGGTAGATAATGTATTCCCAGATCGGCTGGCGGGGGCTGCCGTGGGTTAAGGTGAATTCGCCCTCCACGAGGGTTTGGGGCCGCTTTGCAAGCCAGGTCAGGTTTTCGTCCTCCAACTGCTGCCGGTTCCACAGGTTGGCCTCACGGGCATCGGGGTTGAAATCGTTGAGGTCCAATTTGCCCAAGGTGGCCCAGTCGTGGTTCCCGGCAATGCACAAGGCGTCTAGGGAACGTATGCGTGCCACACAAGCGTTTGGATCGGGGCCGTAGCCTACAACATCTCCCAGACACCAAACTTTGTCCACCGCACCTGCGTCTTGCAGGACCGCTTCAAAGGCTTCCAAGTTGCTGTGGATGTCAGAAAGTACCAGACAACGCATTTCTTACCCTTTGTGCGAAGTGGCGTTCATCATACCATTATCTCCGTCTACGGTCAAATGACACACGGTGCGAATGCAGGAGTGCAGGAGGAGCACCGATTTTACGAAATGCAGAGGATGGTGTATGCCATCATATGACTTCCCTCCTTTCTCCTTGCTTGGACGATGGCTGTGCCCACGCTCGGCGACTCTGCTGCCGAAGCGCCGTAATTGGCAGCGGCGTTGCCGTGCATCGGGACGGAAGGGCCGGGATGTCACATCAATCGGTTTAGCAGCAAAGTCACGGTGAATAGACTGGCCAAAGTTGTGACCAGAACGGCCAGGGCGGCGAAGGGGGGATCCGAATCAAATTCGGTCGCCAGAATCGTGGTGATCACCGCCGTCGGCATTGCATTCTGCAGGATGGTGACATCACGGGTCAGTCCCTGGAGGCCGATGAGAGCGGCAATTCCCGTAGCCATCAGGGGAGCGATGACCAGCCGGGCGACGGCTACGGCGCCCAATGCCGGAACGTTGACACGATAGTGGCGATCCCGGATGGCTCCCACCAGGCTAAGGGCCAAAAGCACCAGCATTGCCGGGACGGAAGCTTGACCCAAAAGGTGCGCTGCTTTGCTCAAGGCATCCGGTGGGGTGATGCCGCTCAAATTGAGGGCTAGGCCTACCACCGCGGCATAGACCAGGGGCATTCGGACCACACGTCCCAATGCTTCCCGCACCGACGCCCGGCCTCGCGCACTGAGATAGACACCCAAGCTGGCGCTGAGCACCGCGCTGCCGGTGAAGAAAAGAGACGCCCGTGCTAAACCCTCCCGGCCGAAGGCAAAGAAGTTGATGGACAGCCCATAGTTCCCGGCATTCATCAACAAAATAGCGGAAAGAAAGGCAGCTTGGGTCGGCCCGCCGAGACGCAAAAGGCGGGCGATCACGAGGCCCACAGCCCACATCGCTACGGTCGTCAACAACAGGACTGCTACGATCTTGCCGAATTCGGCCCCGCCGACGGTGGAATCGGTCAGCGAATCAAAGACCAGGGCCGGTGCAAAGAGATAAAACACGGCCCGTGACAGGGTGCGAGACTCAAGGTGCAGACGTGTTTGAGCCAGAGCCGCCACGCCGATTACCAAGAACACAGGCAAGACAACGTTGATGAGCACCTGCATAGGTTTCCCCCTGCACCGCCGGAGGTCCGGGCGATTGCCGCAATGAGGGCGGTATTGTACTGCAAAAAGCCACCCGGCGCAAACTCGGGCGGTTGCCGGAAGCACCGATTCGACAAAAAGCAAAGGTCGGGTGCATTTACATTACTTTGACGGCTGACCAAAACCTGGTATAATACCTCCATACTGTGTGACCGGTCTGCCCTGTCCACGCCCAAAAGGTATGGAGGGAACACCATGAAAGAGATCATCTGCGTCAGCCTGGGGCCAGCCAGCCGCAATTACGAATTCCGAACCCAGATGTTCGGTCAGGAAGTGCGGGTGCGTCGCTTTGGGGCCGATGGGGATCCGGCCCAGGCCCAGGAGTTGATCGCCCGCTTCGACGGGCAAGCCGATGCCATCGCCCTGGGAAGCATGAGCCGGTGGTTCCGGGTGGGCCGCCACGTTTGCGAACAACAACAGATCCGTCGAATCGCCGAAGCGGCGGGCGAAACGCCGGTGGTGGACGGCATCCACCTCAAGCGCACCCTGGAACGTTGGGCGATCAGCCAGATCATCCGCCAGAACCGCGATCTCTTTGCCCACAAAAGCGTATTCGTCCTGGCGGGCGTGGACCGCTACGCCGTGGCTCAAGTGCTGAGCCGCCTTTCCGACCGCCTCTGCTTTGGCGATCCCATTTTTCACCTGAACCTGCCCCTTGCCCTTTGCTCTTTCAATCTGCTGGAAAGCTACGCCAAGTGGGTGTTGCCTTCCCTCTGCCGGGGGCCGTACGGCAGACTGGCTCCCATCGGACCGGAGCAGGAGCAGCGCGCACCGCGCGGGGAAAAGTACTTTGCCCAGGCGGACATCATCGTCGGCGATTTTGCCCTCATCCGCCGCTTTGCCCCCGACGACCTACGGGGCAAGGTGGTCATCAGCGATAGCCTCTCCGCCCGCGACGTGGACGACCTGCGGGAGCGGGGCGTCGAATCGCTGATCACCCTCACGCCGCCGCTGGACGCCAATCACCCTTTTGTCGGCCCCGCCGTTTTGGAAGCGATCTTTGTCAGTTTCATGGACAAACCCCCGGCGGAACTGACCGACGACGATTTTTTGAACATGATCCCCACAAGCGGCCTGCAACCACACCTGACCGTGCTCAACCCGCCCCGCGATGTGGCCCGTTTCGCCTTTGTCATCCACCCTCTCAGCGTGGACTTTATCTTCAATCATCCCCGGCTCAAGTACCTGCGCTTCCTGCCCAAGCGATTGGTCGAATGGGGGATGGCCCAGGTGCGGCCCATGTATCTTTCCCGCATCACCGGCATCCGCTCTCCGGCAACGGGCCGGGAAGTGGAAGGCTACCTGCTCGGCCTGGGGGCTACCCCCCGCGAGTTGATGCGCCGCAAGCCGGGCTTTACCTACCGGCGGCTTATTGTCGCCTCGCGGATGGCCCAGCGGCTGGGGGCCAAGATCATGGGGCTGGGGGCTTTTACCAAAGTGGTGGGCGATGCGGGCATGACCGTCGCCTACAAATCGGACATTGCCATCACCTCCGGCAACAGCCTGACGGTAGCCGCTACCCTGGAAGCGGCCAAGCAGGCGGTGATCAAGATGGGGGGGCGGACCGACAAGGGGCGGGCGGTGGTCATCGGCGCCACCGGCTCCATCGGCTCGGTTTGTTCCCGCCTTATCGCCCAGGCGATCCGGGACGTGGTCTTGGTCGCCCCTCGCCCGGAGAAACTGATCGCCCTGAAGGAGACCATCGAGGCCGAGACGCCCGGCGCCCACGTGACCATCGCCACCGATGCTTCCCCCCACCTGGGGGAGGCCGACCTGGTGATCACCACCACGACGGCCATCGGCCAGAAGGTGATCGATGTATTGGCCCTCAAGCCGGGCTGCGTGGTGTGCGACGTGGCCCGCCCGCCCGATGTCCGGGAGGAGGATGCCGCCCTGCGGCCCGACGTGCTGGTCATCGAAGCGGGCGAGATCCTGCTGCCCGGCGAACCCGATTTCGGCTTTGACATCGGCCTGCCGCCGGGGGTAGCCTACGCCTGCCTGGCCGAGGCAGCCTTGCTGGCCATGGAGGGCCGCTTTGAGAATTTCACCCTGGGCCGCAATATAGAGATGGAAAAGGTCAAAGAGATTTACCGTCTCTTCAAAAAACACGGCCTGCAACTGGAGGGGTTGCGCAGCTTTGGCCGCTATGTCAGCGACGAAGAGATCGCCCGCAAGCGCAAACTGGCCGACGAGCTGCGCCAACACCCGGAAAAGTTGGAAGCCCTGTTGGCCCAAGCGCGGGGAGCAGAGGCTGCACCTACCACCGGGGCGCAAAAGGGCAAGCAAGCATGGCCCTGGGCAGCGGTCGGGGCCGTGGTCGTCTCCGTCGCCGCAGCCGTGGGTTGGCTGCTGTGGCGGCGGAAACGGTGAACGGGGGAAAAGCACCATGATCGTATCTACGGTTGATCCACAACTGCTGGTTCAGAATCTGAGCAAGGAAAAAGTTGTCCTGATGCCTCTGGCCGAATACCAATCCCTGCTGGATCGTCTGGAAGAATTGCAAGACATCCAGACAATGTTGCAAGCGGAAGCAGAATACCAAACCGGGCAAGGACGCCCGTTCCGCGAGTTCCTGGCTGAGCACCAAGATGCCTTTGATCTATAGGGTTGAGAACGCCGGCAAACAGGTTGAAAAACAGATCCTAAAACTACCACGTCCCATGCGGAACCGGGTGGCGCGGGCAATCCTTGATCTGGAAAAGAATCCACGTCCGCCCGGATGCGCGAAGCTGGTAGACGGCATCTATCGCATCCACGTGGGAAACTACCGGGTGATTTATAAAATCTTGGATAGGGAACGATTGGTACTCATCGGCAAAGTTGCCAAAAAACGCTCTTACATTTACGACGATGTGGACAGGTTGTTTTAGAGACACTGGTCCTTACAGGAGACAATTGCCGCTCCCGCGATACCGATTGTTAGCAGAACGCTTGCGGGCCGAGCCGAGCAGGCCAGGACTTGGGACATTGTCCGGCAGGAACACGCCACAGGAGGTCGTACAACGATGCAGGAAGTGGCTACAATTGAAAAGCCCAGACGCCGTATCCGACCGATGACGCCTTTCTGGGGGCACGCCATCGTCGCCCCACCGCCGCCCCTGGAAAACGGCGACCGGTTGACGCGCGAC
>CAZQKE010000043.1:0-6356 GCA_964593865.1 uncultured Anaerolineaceae bacterium
TCCTGCTTGCGAACCAACGAGATAAAGGCTTCTTCCATGCGGGGGCGGGTCTGGCGCAGGCCGATGACCCGGATGCCTGCAGACGCCAGGGCTGCCCGGATCGCTTCCTGCCGCCGGGCGACGCTATCCACAAAGACGTGAAGCAGGTCGCCGTAGGTCTGCACCTCCAGCACACCCTCCTGGGCGGCGACGACCGCTTCGGCGCGGCGCAGGTCCGATGTGCGCAACTCCAATAGCTCGCCTTCCACCAGCCCCTTGATCCGCTCCGGCGCGTCGCAGACGATGATCCGCCCCCGGTACATCAGCCCCACCCGCGAGCAGCGTTCCGCCTCGTCCATATAGGGCGTGCTGACAAAAATGGTGATGCCTTGTAGGTGCAACTCGGTCAAAATGTCCCAGAATTCGCGGCGGCTGACCGGGTCCACGCCGGTAGTCGGTTCGTCCAGAAAGATGATCTCCGGCTCGTGGATGAGCGTGCAGGCCAGGGCCAGCTTCTTTTGCATCCCGCCGGAAAGGTGGGCGGCCCGTCGCTTGCGGAACTCGGTCAGGCGGGCGAATTGCAGCAGCCGCTCCTTACGCTCGCGCCGCTCCCGGCCCCGCACCCGGAACACATCGGCGAAAAAGTCCAGGTTTTCCTCCACCGAAAGATCGCCGTAGAGGTTGAAACGCTGGGCCATGTAGCCGATGCGCCGCTTGATCGCTTCCGCCTCGCGGACGGTATCAAACCCGGCCACCCGCGCCGTTCCCGCCGTGGGGTCCATGATGGCGCACAACATGCGAATCGTCGTCGTCTTGCCCGCCCCATCGGGGCCGACCAGGCCGAACACCTCGCCACGTTGGACGGTCAGGTTCAGGCCGTCCACGGCGGTGACATCTTTGAACCGCCGGACCAGGTTGTGGGTTTCAATGACGGATTCTTGGTTCACGATTTGCCTTTGTCGCTCTCCGATGGTATAATCTTCCCGCTTGTCAGCCCGGCGCGGCCATGATGGCCCCCGTCGGGCATTGCCTGAGGCAAGCCGTACACTGCACGCAGTCGTCCATCCGCGCCACCCGCGATTTGCGCCCGGAGAGTTCGTACACCCCTTTGGGACACACCTCCACGCAGGTCGCACAGCCGGTGCAGCGATCCGCATCCACCCGCAGGGTGAACCACGGCTCAAAGGCAAAGCCGAATCCGGCCCACAGGTCCAGCGTGCGCGGCCACCTGCGCCCCCAATAGGCCACCGTCGCCGAAGCATCCAGGGGCGACATCCCCTCCAGGTCAAACCCCAGAACCAACGCCACGGCCAAAATCCCCAATCCCCAGCCCACCAATCTTCCAATTTCCCAATGACCGATGACCGAGGACCAAACAACCAACCCGGCTGCGCCCGTCAGCCCCAGCAGCAACGTTTTGACCACCCCCACCGGCCCCGGCAGGCAGCGCATCACCGGGCCGTAGCCTCCAAAGAGCACCAGGGGAAACCCCCACAGCAGCGCCAGCACGCCCGGCAGCGACCGCGCGTTGATGATCGCCGTCGGAATCCCGACCAACAGAGAGAGCATCGTCGCCCAGGCGACGGCCATCTCCAGCCTCTGGGCCAAGGGGAACACAACGCGGCGCATCTGGGGCGTTTTGCGATAACCGTCGGCCAAGTAGGCGGGGATGTCCCGCGCATAGACCGGCCCGAAGCTGCAATGCCAGCCGGTCTCTTGCTCCACCTGCGCCACGTCCACCCCCGCCGCCGCCAGCTGGGGCAGGATCAGGCGGCGGTGGTGTACCCGCTCGGCGATGCGGCTGGTCTTGAGGACCGAGATGACCGCGTGGGCGTTGAGCATCCCGCCCACCGACGCGCACCAGACGTTGATCCCTTTGCTGTTGGCCACCAGCAGAAAGCAATCCACTCCCTCCAACGCCCGGAGCAGACGGCGCACCGTCAGGTCAAAATTGCAAGTGAGGAGCACCGGGGCTTCCGGCCCCGGATGGCCTATCACCCGCAGCCCCGTCTGCGTGGGAAAGGGAAAAAAGCGAAACAGCGTCTGCAAAATCGTCTTGAACACGTGCATTTCAGGATATTGAACCGCGAAGGCGCCAAGCACGCGAAGGCTTTTCCTCCGGTCCTTCGCGCCCTTGGCGTCTTTGCGGTGAATCTTTTGCCAAAGCAGGTGGTTCCGCGACGACAAGCCGCAACATCCCCAGCAAAAACTTTTCGACGGCTACAAGCCGAAACCCGGCCCCGACGATCCGCGCTTCCAGCCCGACCACCTGATGGGCCGTGTGTTGGGCCAGGATGAAGGCCGGCAGGACAAAAGGCAACCGCAGGAGCCAAGCCGCCGCCCGCCCCAAGGCCGCGTCAGGTTGCACCTCATCGGCGACGAGCAGTTGACCGCCGGGCCGCAGCAGGCGGCGGCATTGGGCCAGAGCGTACCCGATCTCGTCATCCGAAAGTTCGCCGAACAGGAAGGTGGCGACCACCGCATCAAAGGCGGCGTCGGGGAAGGCGGTATCCAGCTCGGCGACGCCCAGTTCACGCAGCGTCACCCGGTCTGCCAGCCCCGCCGACCGCACCCGCCGGGCCGCCTGGGCCAGCATGGGCGGCGCAACCTCCACACCGACGACGGAGCACCCCCGGCGGGCCAGCATCACCGCCAACGCCCCCGTCCCGCAGCCCAGGTCCAGCACCCGCCCGCCGGGCCGCACCCATTCCGCCGTGGCGGTCAACACCCGCTCCCAACGCCCCAGCGTCAGCAGCCGCATCCCCCGCTCATACCGCTCCGGCGCCGTCTCCAGCACCTTCATATACACGACCGACATGCTCCACCCACCAATCCCCCAACTTCCAACCTACCAACTCACTCCAGCCGTTTACGAAAGCGCGTCGCCGCCAGGGCCATCACCACCAGGCCGAAAATCGCCAGGGCCGTCACCTCGCGGGTCAGCATCTCCAGACCGACACCTTTGAGCACAATTCCCCGCACGATGGTCAGAAAGTAGGTCAGCGGGATCAATTTGCTGGCTTGCTGCAACAGGGGCGGCATGGCGGCGATAGGGAAAATATAGCCCGAAAGAAAGATGGCCGGCAGCATGATGAAATAGGTCAGCATCATCGCCTCCTGCTGGGTCTTGGACACCGTTGAGATCAGGATGCCGAACCCCAGCGAGGTGAACAGAAAAAGCCCGGAAAGGGCCAACAACAGCGACACGCTGCCGTTGATGGGCACGCCGAACCACCATACACCCACGGCCAGGACCATCAGCAGGTCCCAGAAAGAGATGACCACATAGGGCGCCACTTTACCCACGATCAGTTCCAAAGGGCGGATGGGGGTGACGATGAGCTGCTCCATGGTCCCCTGTTCCCGTTCGCGGACGATGGCCATGGCCGTCAACATCATGGCCAGCATCTGCAAGATCATGCCGATCAGGCCGGGGATCATGAAATTCGCGCTCTCCATGCTGGGGTTGTACCAGACGCGGGGATGAACCTCAATGCCCGGCGCCATCTCCAGCCGCCCGCCCATCGCCTGGGCGATCACCTCCACCGACTGGGCCTGGCCCACCCCCTGCGCCGCCGCCAGGGCCGTGTTGGCGACATTGGGATCGGAGCCGTCAACGGCAAAGCCCACCTTGACCACCTCTCCTCGCGCCAGCGCCCGCTCGTACCCGGCGGGGATCATCAGCCCGGCCCGCACCTCGCCCCGGTCCATTGCCTCGGCCAGGTCCCGCTCGCTATCCACCACCAGCACGATGTCAAAATAGCCGGAGGCACGGTAGGCGTCGATCAGGGCGCGGCTGCGGGGCGTGTGATCGTGATCCAGGACGGCGGTGGGCAGGTGCTTGACATCGGTGGTGGCCGTATAGCCCAGCAGGAGAAGCTGCATCACCGGCATCAGGAACATGACCACCATCGTTCGCGGGTCGCGGACGATGTGCAGAAATTCTTTGCGCATCACCGACAAGGTGCGGATCAGCATCGCTTCACGCCTCGTCCTCCGGGCGGACGGCCAGGCCGTCAAAGATCAAGGAGGCCAACACTTCGGGGACCTCGGCCCAACCGGCCTGAATCTCCGGATCGCCCATGATGCGCAGGATCAGCAACCCGACAAAGATGCTCTGCACCATGCGCACCGCCAGCGGTACGTTGATGGAGCGGATGCGGCCCAGCGCGATCTGCGCGTACAGGTACTGTTCCAGCAAAGCCGAAATGCGCCGCGTGTACTGCCGATAGAACCGCTCCCGCAGTTCCGGGTTGACCAACATTTCCGGCAGGACGGCCCGCAGCATCTCATCGCTGGCGTCCAGGCGGCTCAAGCGGTGGCGAAAAGCGGCAACGAAAAAGGCGCGGGCATCATCTCTCTGCAATGCCTCGGTCAGCTCGCCGGGGAGCTGCTCCAGTTCGGCCAGGCGGGCCATGATGCCGATGAGGAGATCAAATTTGGTGTTGAAATAGTTGTAAATGGTCCCGTCGGCCACATCGGCCAGGGCGGCGATCTCCCGGATTTTGGCCTGGTGGAACCCTTTCCGGGCGAATACCGTCGCCGCCGCGTCCAAGATGCGTTCTCTGCGTTCCTGTTTGAGCCGTTCCCGACGGGAAAGGGGCAAAGTATCCATGCCTATCGTTCCCTTATGTGAATCGCCGTTCGAAAATGAATCGTCGTTCATATTCTACCCCCGCTTTCCCTCCTTGTCAATTTTCGCCCGACCCGAATCCAAGAAGCGGGCCGATCTCGGCAATGTGCCGGGGATGGAAAGCGATGTTCGCCCCCCCGTGGACCCTGCAGGCGGGCTGAGCGGAGATGGGGGAGAATCCGGCCATCTGCCGGGCCGGGCGCATTCGCGCATTCGCGCCAAACCGCGGACGGCTTGTGATTTCCAGAGAGACCGAACGACGCAGAGCAAGCCGGAGGCCCGCAAATCAAAACCTCCCGCAGGCTGCCGGGCCGGAAGCCCGGTTGAACCTGCAGGAGGTTGAAGGCGGTCGGCGGCCCGTCGGGTGCAGGGGGCCTCGGCCCGTGATGCCCCGTTGGGCACGATGCGGCAGCAGTGTTCGTTTTTTCTATGGGACGGTGTGGGCTTGGCGGCGGAGGTAGAGCAGATAGGGCGCGAGCACGACCAAGCCGGTCAGGCCGACCAGAGCCATGCCCGTTGTGTCGTCGGGGCGGGCAGCATTGTCAAATTCTTGCAGGATGGCCAACAGGCACAAAAAGAACCATGCACCGGCGGCCAACGTGCCGCCCCCGACGAGCGACCGGTTGTCGTCGGTCTGCAGCCGTCGGTAGGCGAACAGGAGCAACCCGGCGGCAAAAAGACCGCTGAACAGGGCCGTCGCCGGGGCCGAGCGGGTCACATCGGCGACGATCCAGGAGCCGATCAGCCACACCCCCCAGCCAAACCCGGCCAGGAACAAGGGCCAGCGGCGGGTCCAGGCGGTCGGTCGGAGCCGAGGGCGAATGCGGGCGGCGAGCAGGGTCAAAAGCCCGGCGGCGACTATCGCGCCCACGAATTGCCCCCCGCCGGGCAGGTAAGGTGGCTCTTCCCCGGCAGGCGAGAGGAAGAACCAGCCGAACAGGGCCAGCAGCCCCATCAGCACCGATAGAACGACGACGGCCCTCTTGGAGAGCCAGGAGCGGTTGCGCTCCTGGGGCCACAGGCTGTGGACGGCCAACACCGGCAAGGTGATGCTGACCACGGCGTGGTAAATGGTCAGCATCAGCATCCAGGGCCAATTGGCCCCGGCCCACCAACCGAAACCCTGCATCACCCCCAGGTCCACGGCATGGGGATCAAAAAAGGTCTTGATCAAGATCCCTTCTTCCCAGATGCCAAAGGCCGCGCCCAGGAGGAACAGACCGGGCAGCCCGCTCCCCCAGCGGATGCTCAGTTCACGGCAGAGGATCGCACCCACGCCATACCAAAAGACCAGCAGGACAAAAGCCGGAGGGACAAAGAATTCGGTCGGCGGGGCCGAACCGCTCAGCAGTTCGGCCATCACCGGCGAAAGGAACAGCAAGGTGAGCAAGGCAGCGATGCGACCGCGGCGGGATGTCTTGGTTTTCGGTTCCATCGGCGATACCTCCTCTACGGCTACTACTCGGCCAACCCTCCCGCAGGCAGGCAACCCGATTGAAACCGCCAAGCCCGCAAAAGGGCGAGCAGCCACCTCTATTGTAGAATACCCGCGCAAAGCGATAAAGTTGCACAAGAGGCTTTGATTCTGTTTGACTTTGTGCTATAATGAATCCCCTGAAGGAGGAGGATCTTGACCACAGGGAGACGGCGGGGTTTTTAAGCCCGGTGGTTCATGCAAGGGAAAAAGGGGCAAAGGAGGCGGTATGGAAGAAAAGCGCGTCGTCGTCACGGGGGTCGGCGTCAT
>CAZQKE010000044.1:0-15416 GCA_964593865.1 uncultured Anaerolineaceae bacterium
AGAAGCTGATGGTCAGGCTGAGCCACATGACCATCCCCACGATGAGGCCGGAGATGATCCCCGCCCGCCATACGTCGTCCTGTTCGGCGAACCAACGCTCACGGGGGTTCGGCTCGGTGATGACATCCAGCAGCGAAGGGGTGGGTTCTATCCTGTTGCGACGCAGCCAGCCGACCAATGCGCCTTCCACTCCACCCAGTAGCGCGCCGATCAACAGCACAAGGAGGAAGGGTTGGTACACCCCCTGGGCCGTCTCCTGGACAAAGCGGAGGACCAGCGGGCTGGGCGGCGTCGGCGACTGGGGTGAAAGACGGTGGGTCCACAGGATGGCCGCCGCCGTCAGGCCGGAAGTTGGGGCGAGGACGACGACGTGTAGCACGATGGCGGCTACCGTCCCGCTGATGGCTCCGGCGCGGAACCCCTGCCGGAGGTCGTGGGCACGGCTGCGCCAGGCGGCTCGGCTGCCGACCAGGGCGAGGAGGACAACGGCTGCCAGGCCGTGTAGGACGAGGACCAGGTAGCGCACCGAACGGGGCCAGGGGGGCCAGTGGAGGTGCAGGATGCGGGGGTAGACGTACATGGCGAAGAGGGGGAGGAGACTTACCAGGGAAAGGGCCAAGCCGATCAGCAAGCCGTTGACGACGCTGCGCCGGATCATGCGTTGCCTCCCCATCCGGACAGGCCCCAGGCCCGTTCCACGGCGGCGACCAGGGCCGCGCCGGACGGATAACGGTCTTCGGGCTTTTTGGCCAGGGCACGATTCAGCACGTCATCCAGGGCGGGGGGCAGGTCGGGGGCGCGCAGGTGGACGGGTGTCGGCGTATCGGAGATGTGCTTGAGCAGGACGGCAACGGGGGTGTCGGCGGTGAAGGGCAACTCTCCCGTCAGCATCTCGTAAAGCACCACGCCCAGGGAGTACAGGTCGGCGCGAGGGGTGATGGAGCCGCCGCTGCCCTGTTCCGGGGCCATGTAGTCGGGTGTGCCGATGGTCATGCCCGTCCCGGTGAATTGGACACCCTCCATGATCTTGGCGACGCCAAAGTCGGTCAGCACCGGCGTAAAGGCGGCATCGGGGTTGCCTTCCTCCTCCACGCGGAGCATGATGTTGGCCGGTTTGACATCGCGGTGGATGATGTCCCGCTCGTGGGCGTAGTCAAGGGCTGCCGCCACGCCGCGCAGGACGCTGAGCACCTCCCACGGCGACAGCCGCTCCCCTTTGGCCTTGGCCGCCCGCATCCGCATTTTGAGGGTGTCCCCGGCGATATATTCCATGACCATGTAGTGAACCGAGCCGCTGACGCCGAAATCGTAGACCTGGACGATGTTGGGGTGGCGCAGGCGGGCGATGGCCGCCGCCTCCCGCTGGAAACGGGCGCGGAACTCTTCATCGGTGGCAAAATGGGGGGCCAGTACCTTGATCGCCACGTAGCGATCCAGCATGGGTTGGTAGCCTTTGTAGACCTTGGCCATGCCACCCTGCCCCAATGCGGCCAGGACGCGGTAGTTGCCCAACCGCTTGCCGGTGAGGTCGGTGGCGGAGACGTTGACGATGGTCGAATCGGTGGGCGTGACCTGCGTCTTGTGGCGTTGTTCTTCCAAAAAGACGGCAAAAGCGTGTCCGAAGGGCACATAGCGGCGGCCCTCCCGGCGGATGAGGGCTTTGGCCAAGAGCCGCTTGCGCAGGGCTTCGTCGGCCATGTTGGGGGAAAGGAGGGCCCGTTGCTCCTCCGCGCTGAGTTGGGACCAGAGGTAGCGGTAATGGTCTTTGGCCTCGGCGGTGTAGCGTTTTGCCACCCGGTCATAGGCATCGGGCGGCTTGGGGCTGCCGCGCCCCGGTGCTTCGTAAAGATGGTAGCCGGCGATCTGCAAAAAGAAGGGGTGCGGCCCGGCCAGTTCCAGGGCCAGGTCAATCTCCTCCTCACAAAAGCCCGGCCCTTCCCCCAGGGCCGAGAGGGTGGTCAACAGGCCCCGCGCTTCCTCTTCGGGCATCAAGCCCAGAGTCAGCTCGGAAAAGATGTTGAAAAAAGGAGAAGAGAGGGTTTCACTGTGGTGATAGGTTAGCTCGTAAAGGCTCCGCTTGGAGGCGGTGAGGTAGACGATGCCCAGCTCCCCGGCCAAGCTGCGCAGTTCACCGTAGAAATCGGGTTCAAAGTTGGGGTTACGGGCCAGGCCCTCAAATTCGTCCAGGGAGAACACCAGGTCCAACCCGGCGTCGCGGATGCGGCGCAGCAGGCGGCGGACGGTGGTAAAGCGCAGGTTGCCTCCATCTAGGAGCCGTTCCGCCTGGTCTTGCAAGCGGCCCGGCGGCAGGATGGTGCTCAGGCGATCCAGAACTTCAATCCAAAAATCGTCCCGTTCCGCGGAGAGCATCCCTTCCAGATCCAGGTAGACAAAGAGGGTGCGCTCCGGGTCCAGGCCGTAACGCTGCATCATCTCCGGGCGGGCTACCGCCGTCAGCAGGGAGCTTTTGCCCAGCTTGCGCTCGCCGACGATGGAGCGGCATTGGTGGGTGATGACCGCGCTGTACAGGGCTTCGATTTCCCGCCGGCGACCGTAGAAGCAGGCCGGTTCGGTGATTCGCTGGCGGCTGAAAAAGGGATTGCGGAATCGTCTGAGGTCCATGGGCGGTCCTCCTTAGCCGGTTGGGGATGGCAGGCTCAAGCATGGCCTGTCTGTTGTCGGGCGGCCAGGGTCGCCCGGTATTTCTCCCGGATCGCATCCAGGTTCACCATACGACCGTTTTCCTGTACGTACCAATGTTCCCATCCGTTGCACGGGGCGCCGTTCATATAGTGCCTACCGGCCTGATGGATGCTGCCTTCGAATCCATCCTCCGTGCGCAGGCGGGCGTCCGGCTTGATGGTGGCGGAGCGTTTTGCATCTCGCCGGAAAAAGAGTTTCTGCCCCGGCTGCAAAAATCCGTTTTCAACGAGGGCAGAAAAGGCAACCCGTGGGGCGGCTTTTTTCTTGCTGCGGACATCAAAGGTTCGGCGGTCGAAAAGTTCCGGCCGGATGGCGTCAATGCGTTGCCGGGCCAGTCGGATGTATTTTTCCTCCCGTTCAATGCCGATCCAATGCCGGTGCAGCCGTTTGGCCACCGCCCCGGTAGTGCCGCTGCCGAAGAAAGGGTCCAAGACCACATCCCCCGGATTGCTTGAGGAGAGGATAACGCGGTAGAGCAACGCTTCCGGCTTTTGCGTTGAGTGGGCCTTGTTGCCCTGTTCGTCGCGTATCCTTTCCGCACCCGTTGCCAGAGGAAGCAGCCACCAATCGGAGCGCATCTGCTTTCCGCCGTTCAGCGTCTTCATAGCGTGGTAGTTGAAGGTGTATCCGGCCCCTTTGCCCGTGCTGGCCCAGATCAGGGTTTCGTGGGCGTTGGTGAACCGCACGCCGCGGAAATTGGGCATGGGATTGGTTTTGATCCAGATCACGTCGTTCAGAATCCAAAAGCCCAGGTCCTGCATGATCGCCCCCACCCGAAAGATGTTATGGTAAGAGCCGATCACCCAGATCGTGCCGGTCGGTTTGAGCACCCGCTTGCAGGCCGTCAGCCAGGCGCGCGTGAACTCGTCATATTCCCGGAACGATGCGAACCGGTCCCACGCATCGTCCACGGCGTCAACGCGCGTCATATTCGGGCGGTGCAACTCGTTTTGCAGTTGCAGGTTGTAAGGTGGGTCGGCAAAGATCAGGTCTACCGATTTTTCGGGGAATGTTGCCAGAACCCGGATGCAATCCCCCTGGATGATCTGATCCAACGGCAATTCCATGACTTTCCTCAAATCAGCCGTTCCCTTTTTGCGCCGGATTGTAGCGCAAAATCACAAGCCTCCCGGCTTGTGCCACGTGGCCCGGTGTAGGCCACGGCCTGCCACGCCCCCCTTTTTGCGCCCGATTCGGTTGGCCGATGCTCCGCAGTCCAACCGGTATTATACCTCAGATTCGCCTGGGAGACAACTGCCCTGTCGCCTTGTAGGGCAAGGGTGTTTGCAGGGCTTGGCACGCAGCGGCCCGTCGGCGACCTGTGCTACCCTCCGGCGCAGGCCACCACCGACCGCCATGCAGGGAGTGACTTGATCTGCGAATTTGCTCAACCCCCCGCCATATGTTATACTTACTCTCACCGAAAGGAGGCAGTCAAGATGGCGCTCAAACCGGGTGATACGCTGCTCAACGGTCAATACCGCATTATCCAACAATTGGGGCGAGGCGGCTTTGGCTTTGTGTATCTGGCCCACGACATGCTCTTGGGCGAGCAAGTGGCGATCAAAGAGTTGATCCCTGCCCTGGTAGGCGATGAATCGATCCTCAAACGTTTCCTCACCGAGGCCAAAGCTACCATGCGCCTGACCCACGAACGGATCGTGCGCACCTATAACGTCTTTCATGAGGGGGGGAGCTACTATATCGCCATGGAGTATATGGCCGGTGGCTCATTGGGGGATCGGCTGCGCCAACACGGCCCCCTTCCGGTGGAGGAGGCAATACGCATCATCGCTCAGGTGTGTGAAGGGCTGGAATATGCCCATCGGCGAGGGGTGGTGCATTGCGATTTGAAGCCGGTCAACATCCTCTTTACGGCCGATGGAGAAGCAAAGGTGGCCGATTTCGGCATTGCCCACATCTCCGATCAGCTGGTGGAGCGCACGTGGCACACCATGGCCGGGTTTGTGGCCGGGACCCTGGCCTATATGTCGCCGGAACAGGTCAACGGTGTGCGCGACGACCCACGCATTGATGTCTATGCGTTGGGAGCGATCCTCTACCGGTTGCTGACGGGGCGGCCCTATTTGCAATTTGACAACCGCGACACCCCTGCTGCCCAGGCGGAGAACGTCATGCGCATCCGGACCCAGCGGACCGTCCCGCCCAGCAAGTATAACCCCCGCGTTCCCCCTTGGCTGGATCAAGTAGTGCTCAAAGCGTTGGCCAAAGATGCCGACGACCGATTCGCCAGCGCGGCCCAGCTGCGGGCGGCGTTGCTGCAAAAAGGGCAAGTGGCGGAGACGCCCACCGCCCCGGCCCGGCGGCAGCGTCCCTCTGCGCCGCCGCCCCCTCCTCCCGGCCCACAGGAGCGCACGCCTCCTCCGCCGCCCGGAACACAGACCCCCCTTCCGTCTCAAGCGGTTCCGCCCGCCAAGCGCAAGACCCCTTTGTTGATCTGGTTCCTGATCGGCGGAGGTGTGTTCCTCTGCATGGTGGCCGTGCTCGTCCTGGTCGTGGGGCTGGGTGGAGGTGATGGCGGTGAGACAACGGTCGTGGTCGTTACCCCCCCGGCCCAGACATCGCCCACCGCTGCCGTCGTCATCGCGACCCCTACCTCTACGTCCCCGCCGGCCTTGCCTTCACCCACACCACCTGCTGCCCCTGTGGTCTTGTACGAAGATGATTTCAGCGACTTTCTCAGCGGCTGGGAAATCTCGGCGAATGACGACGGCATGATCGGCTATGTGGATGACGAATACAACATCACCGTCTACACCCCGAACATGGTGATCTGGAGCAACCCGGAGCCGATCCGCGAATTCACCGACATCAAAATTGAGGTAGATGCTCGGCTGAGCGAAGGCTCGCCGGAGAGCAACTTCGGTGTGGTGGTGCGCTATCGGCCCGATCCCAAGGCCATGTATTGGTTCCAGATCAACGGCGATGGATATTTTGCGGTGTATGAGCTGCAGAATGGAGAATTTTCTTACCTGGTGGATTGGACCGCGTCCGATGCCATCAACCAGGGGCTTGGGGCGACCAATCGTCTGGGGGTGGTGTGTGATGGTCCGAAGTTTAGCTTCTATGTCAACGACACCCACCTGGTTGATGTGACCGATGATTCCCTCCCCATCGGGCAGATCGGCTTGGCGGTCGGTGCCTTTGATGAGGGGAATGTGACCGTGCGCTTTGACAATCTGAAGGTGTGGGCTTTGACCGGGGATTAAAAGCCCCGTCCGGGTGCGTGACCCCGAAGGTCAAACCGTGATCGGCCCGGCTCCCACCGCCGTGGGAGCCGGGCCGCGTTTTCCCTCGGTCGGGGCGAGGGCATTGGAATTGCACGCCGTGTCAGTGCTGCCGAACCGCCAGGGGCAGGTATACCCTGTAATCCATTGCGGCCGGACCTCCGCCGTACCAGGCCGGTTCCTCCCCCGTGATGTTCAGCGCCCGCAAAAAGGCCCCATCGGCCCGCACCGCATAGAGGCGCGGGTTTTGCAGGTCGGGGAAACGCACATCGCTCCCGGCCGGGTCTCCTCGGACAAAGGCTACCCAGTAGCCGTCTGAAGACCAAGTGGGCATCAAGGACCACTGGTTGCCGCTACGGGTCAGCTGAACCAGGTCGGTCAAGCTCCCATCATCCTGCACTTGGGCCTTCCATATCTCATATCGGCCGCTAAAATCGGCGGCAAAGACCAGACGATGGCCGGAGGGGGCAAAGTCCGGATTTTGGTAGTTGGCATCGTCGTAACAGGTTTTCTCCTGGGTATTTAGGTCAACCAGGCAAAGGTTCATCGTGCTGTACTCGGCCGTGGCGGCAGGACCGCATACGCCCACGGTGGTGTAGGCCAACCAGCGGCGGTCCGGGGAAAGGGCCACCCCAAAGGCCAGAGCGGTAGAGGCCACATACAGGTTGCTGCCGCCGAACGGTCCGTAGTGAGGCTCGTAGGCATAGCACCCGCCGGGGTTGACTCCGGCGTAGTATTGCCGCTCAATGCGGGCAAAGTAGCCCGTATCGGCGGGGATGTCAAACCAGTTCGTGAGATCGTCGTCGGCGTAGTGGGTTTGGGCATTGCCGCCGTCGACGGGCCGGGAAAGGATGGCGTTGTTGCTGTAGTAGTAGACCCGGCTCCCGTCGGGGGAAAAGAGGGGCTGTGCCCCTTGAACTAGGGTGCGCTCGTTGCCCAACCCCGGCAGATCGTTGAGGCGGACATCATCGGTACCGGCTTCGTAGGCCAGGATGCCGTTCACGGGCAGATCGGTGCCTGCGGTGACGGCGACGCCGACCTCGTTGGAGGTCGGACCGATATTGCCCGTGCCGTCCACGGCGTAGACTTTGTAATAGTAGGTCCCGTTGCTCAGGCCCACATCTCGGTAGGAAGTCTCGGTGAGGGGGAAGGGGTTGATGATCTCGTACGGCCCGCCGCTTTGGGTGGCCCGGAGGACATAATAGCCGGAGATGCCGTTGCGGTCGGTAGCGGCGGTCCAGGTCAGGTCCACCACCGTATCGCCGGGAGTAGCCTGCAGATTGGACGGAGCGGTGGGCGGGGTGGCGTCCAGCTCGGCCCGTGCCGACCAGATCTGATCGTTATCGGCGCTCTCAACATGCCAGACCAAATAGGCACGGGCGTAGTCACCGCTGCCGACGGCGGCGATGGCCGGCTCTCTGTGGGCGCCGTCAAAGCCCTGGACGTTGAACAGGGTGGTGAAGCTCTGGCCGCCGTCTATGGAAGTGGAAAGGTTGACGGCGGTATTTCCGGTGATGGAACTGCGTATCATTATCCACACGACGGCAACGGTACCGTTGCCGTCCACGGCCAGATCCCAACCCCGATGCCAAGGAGGTGTGCCCTCGGCCGCTTGAGCGGCGGCCTGCACGGGATCGCTCCAGGAGGCTCCCTTATTCGTGGAGCGACGCACATAGATCTTGTCGTCCGCCTGGTAAGCGGCGTACAGGGCACCATCAGGAGCCAGGGCCAGATGAGGGTCGGTGGCCGTGACCCCGGCGGGGGAAACGGCAAAGTCGGTGCCCCAGTTGGCGCCGTGGTCCGCGGAACAATCGCCGTAGACACGCATATAGCCGTCCCGACCGTCCTCCCAAACCACGCAGACCAGGCTATCATCGGCAGTGACATCCATAACCGGCCCCTGGAAGCTCCCCTCGCCGACTCCGGCACCGTCTACGTCGTTGATCCACTGCCAGTTTTCCCAATTCTCGCCGTGATCCGAGGAACGACGCACGTAAATATCGTAAGTGCTGGAGGTCCAGGGGGCGTTGATGACCACATAAACATAACCTCCCGTTGGCTCGGCGGCGATTTGGGGTTTGAAGGAGTACCAATTGCTGGTGTGGTAGCCGAGCAACCAGGGGGTCTCGAAAGTCTGGCCGTGGTCGCTGCTGCGGGCCATATAGACGGCGTATGCGGCATCGCCCGGAGGATATGGGTTGGCCCAAATGGCGTATACCCAGCCGGTGGTATCGGCGGCCACGGCGGGGTCCGAAAGACCGATTTCGTTGTCCACCCCCTGGCTGAGGTTGACGTTGGTGCTCCAGGATGCTCCGTAATCGGTGGAGCGGGCAAAGTAGATCTCGGCGGTGCTGCCGAGGGCAGAGTCTCGGGTATCTTCCCACACGACGTAAACTTTGGGGCCGTTGGCGGCCACGTCGGGCTGATTGGCCTCGCCGAACTCGGTCTGGTTGAAGCTATCGTCGGTAACTTGGACGTTACCGCCGAGGATTTTGCTCCCGGCGTGGGCGATGCCAACCGCGAGGATGAGCATAACCGGGATCAAAAGAGTTCGTTTGCGCAGCATTGTCATAGCTCCTTTCCGCCGTTTCGGAGAATTGACATGGCCTTCACCCAGAGCAAGTACAAGTTCGCACCGCAGAGGCGCGGAATCGTGATCTCCCTCCGCGCCCTCGGCGTCTCTGCGGGGAACCGGTTGTGGTCTCAATTTCTGTAGGGCCGGTGGAGCCTACCGAGCCGCCAACCGGAGAAGCCAAACGGTGTGACCGTCGCAGAGGAGCACCAGGTCGTCGACTCTTGTCCAATCCAGCAATCTTGGGGCGGAACTGGAGATGTGCCACACGATTTGCTCTTCTTTCGCCGAGGATTCTGCCCGGCGGATGGCAAGGCGGGAAAGAGGTTCAAGTCCGGCGATGGGGTAGGCGTAAAGCCACCACCGGCCGTCGGGCGACCACTCCAGGCCGAGGAACCCCTTTCGCACTTCCACGGTCTCCCCCCGCTCCAGGTCTACCAGCGTCAACCAAAGGGAGACAACCTTCCCATCCGGGGAGGTTTCCTTGACGCGCAGGTTGGGATCGGGGAAACGCCAGACCTCTCTCGGTTCCCCTCCTGTCGTGCTTACTTGCCACAGAGCAAAGTCTTGGCCCTGCCGGACGCCGTACACCAGTGAGGTGCTGCCTGCCCAGGCCAACCCGACGATGATGCCCCGGTAGCGGGCCGTGGGGGCCTCGGCGACGCCGCCCGGCGGGGCAACGGTGATCACCCCTTCACCCGCCAACGCCAGCATCTCCCCATCGGGCGACCAGGCCATGTCTACCCTTTCCTCCAGAGGGGTCAGCCGGATGGGATCGCCGTTTTCCACTTCCAGGAGCCAGAGGGCGTCCGCCGTGCGGAAGGCCAGCCGTTGGCCGTCGGGCGACCACGCTGCTGCGCCGGGGGCGGTGGAGGTCATGGCGGCCTTTTCTCCGGGTGCGTAACACCGGCGCTGCGTTGGGTTGTCCGTGGCGTGAAGGCAAAATCCGTCCCGCCCGCCGGTCAGCAGCCAACGTCCGTCGGGGGAGAGGGAAAGGGGGAACCCGCCCAACTCTGCCACCAACCAGGAACGTTCCTCAACGACGGTCCATTTAACGTCCTCGCTCTCGGAAGTGGGCGTTGGGGTTGGGGTGTGCGTCGCCGTAGGGGTGGCTTTTACCAACGGGGTGGGCGTCGCCGTCGGTACGGTCTCTGTCGGGGTGCTTTGCCCCTCCGGACCGCCGCTTTGGCATCCCAAAACTCCCCACATCAAAAAGACGACAAGAATCCAGGTGCGCTTCATCGTTCCTTCTCCTCGGCAATGAAGCCTGCTCATCGGCAGATCCTGATGCGCCCGGCGTGCTCGGCGAAAAAGGCCGAGATGGCGCGGATCGTGCCGATCCGGTAGGGCCATCGGGTATCTCGGTCCTCCCGCAAGTCCCAAGCTTGCGGGAGGACCGACGTTTACCGGTTCCGCAGCACCAGCGGCAGGTAGAGGGCGTAGTGCGGCGGCGCAGGGGCTGCCTTTGTGTGCCAGAACCCGGCTTGGAGGGTGTAGGTCCCGTCCCATGCCGTGCCGCAAGCTCCCTGCCCGGCGGTGGCCCCAAGGCGGTAGACCCCGTCGGTGGCCGTTCCTCCTCCGCCGGCCGTTGTCGTCCATTCCAGGCGGTAAGGGCCGTCGGCCAGGGCTGCGGTCGTGCTCAGAAGGATCAAGAGGAGAAGAAGGGCCGTTCGTTTCATTGCCCACCTCCTTTGTGCCGGATCGCCCAGACCAGGCCCAGCAGGAGCAACCCTGCTCCCGGTAGCAGGTTGCTTTGGACAAAGGGGTTCGGGCGGGTGGCGGCTTGTTCTATCGCCTCCACTCTGGCTTCCAACTCGGCCACACGTTCTCGGAAGGCGGCGTTTTCCTGTTCCAGGGCTTCGATTCGCGCCTGTTGGGCTTGGTTCTGGAGATATAGTCTCTGGATGGCTGCCAGGGCCACGCCGTCAATGTCCACCGTGCTGATGTGCTTGTCGTCTTCGCCTACGCCAAAGATGGCATAGAAATCCTGGGCCATCGGCCCGATGTGGCGGATGGAGTCATCCTGGGCCTTGTAATTCCAGGTCGTGATGGGCAATCGGGCTACGCCTTCCAGGATCGCTTCCGAATCCACCGGTTCAAAGTTCTCCTTCAGATTGCGGTCGGAAGCGTTGGTCCAGGTTCCTCCTGTGGACAGGTAAGCGGAGGTGGAGGTGTTGATCAGGCGGGAGCCGTCGTCATAGATTTCCACCCAACCGCTGTTGTTCACGTCAAAGCGTGTGCCGCCGTTGGCGCGAACGCGGAATTGGTTGTCGCGCAGGGAGACAAAGTCGGCGTCGGTGGAATCGGCCCAGACAAAGGCCCCCGCGTGCTGCGCTTTGGCCCGCCGTCCGGCGGCAAAGGCGTAATTGCCCTGGGCCGTGTTGTTGTTGCCCCCCGGCACGGTGGCCCCCACGCCGCTGGCCGTGTTGTTGGAACCGCCGCCGACGGTGGCGATTGTGCCGCTGGCGGTGTTTTGGTAACCGCCGCTTACGGTGGCATCTATGCTGCTGGCGGTGTTGTACTCTCCGCCGCCGACGGTGGCCCCCATGGCCAGGGTCGATCCGGCGGAGTTGTTGGTTCCCCCGCAGATGGTGGCGTAAGAGCCTGCGGTGGTATTGGCCCTGCCCCCGCCGATGAAGGAATATCCGCCGCTGGCCATATTGCGCTCGCCTCCGCCGATCACGGCGTGGTCGGCAGTGACGGTGATGTTGGCCCCGCCGCCGATGAAAGAGATATAGCCCGAAGCGACATTTTGGTATCCTCCGACGATGGCCGCGTTTTCGCCGCTGGCCGTGCTGCCGTATCCGCCGCCCACAAAGGAGACCTCTCCGCCGGCGGTGTTGCCGTCTCCGCCTGCTACCGTGGCCCCGTTGCCCGAAGCGGTATTGTCCTTCCCTCCGCCCACGGTGGCATTGCTTCCGTAGGCAACGTTGCCCCAGCCGCCGCCGATGGTGGCATAGTTGCCTACACTCAGCCCTTGTACCGTTGTGTTGCTGTGACCGCCGCCGATGGTGGCGAATTGGCCACCGGCGGTGTTGTGATACCCCCCGCCGACGGTGGCGTATTGGTCGCCGGTGGTGTTGCTCTGTCCGCCGCCGATGGTGGCGTTCTGACCTTCGGCGGTGTTCCACCATCCTCCGCCCACGGTGGCATTCACGCCACGGACGATGTTCCTTTTGCCGCCGCCTACCGTGCCGAAATCGGCCAGGACTTCGTTGGCCCCGTTAGAAGTATTATCCCCGCCGCCGCCGATGGTGGCGCCTTCCACCCCGCCGCTCACTTTGTTGCCTTCATAGCCGCCGATGACGTTGGGAGTGCCGCCGGTAGGCCCCAATCGCAGGGCCGTGGTCCCGCTCACTTTCAGCGTCAGGGTCACCTTGTCGGTAGTGCCCACGAATTGGGAACCCAATTGGCCGCTTACCGCGTTTCCGGTGAGCCGCCAGTAGCGGTTATCCGCCTGGACGCGGGTGAGCAGGTCGCCGTCTGCGTTGTTGTCCAGGTATCCTTCCGCGCTCAGGTCGGTGTAGGCGGAGAAGCGGGCGTCGTCCAGCGTGCCGGAAGTGATGTCGGCGGCGGAATGGGTGTGGTCGGAGCGGGCGGCGGTGTTCGCGCTGCCGGAACCGGCGAAGTTCACGCTAAAGGTGCTGCCCGTCAGGGAAAGCCCCGTCCCGGCTTCGTAGGTGGTATCGTCGTCGGTTTCGCAGGTGACGGTTCCATCCTGCCCGATCTGGCGGATGGCCGAACCTGCCGGGCAGGTCTGGGCGACGCGGGCCTGCACGGTATCGGTGAGCACATGGAGAGTCACGCTGCCGCTCTCCCCTCCGCCGCCCAAGCCGGTCCCGGCGTAGACGGCGGTGATGTCGCCGGTGCCCACATCTACGCAGTTGACCGTGCCGTCGGCGTTGACGACCTGGATGGCTTGGCCGCCGCTGCAGCTCCCCGTCACCCGTGCCTGGAAGGCGGAAGCGTCCATGCCGTCCAACATGTCGGCATCGGCGGCACCGATGGCATAAGGGCTGCTCACCATCCGTTGGCGCGGAGTCATCTCTTGCTGCCCTTCCACCTGTACCCCCAGCCACAGTTCGGAATGGGCAAAGACCGAGCGGTCAAGGGGAGTTTGATCTCCCAGATAGGTTGTGAAAAGACCGTTTTGCACCTCTACCGCCTTGTTGGATTCTTGCCACAAGGGGGTAGTGCCGTTTTGGGTGGCGTAGAGGGTGAAGGTGATGTGCAAGGTGGCGGTAAAGGGCTGTCCGTTTTGGGTGATGTACCCCTGGTAGCTGATGAGCGAGGGGGCCTCGGCCCCTTGCAGGTTGGGGCCTGCGCCGACCGTGCCCACCAACCCGATCAGGGCGGCGAGGACGCCTCCCCATAGCAGGACAAGAACCAATCGTCGTTGGAAGGATTCTCCCCGTTGCATTTTCGTTCACCTCCGGTGTGCAATGCAAAATGCGCTCAGAAGATCCTCCGTTCGTGTCCGGCCCGCAGGTTGTGGTCAGCGTCGGATCACCAACGGCAGATAGATCCCATAATCCATCGCTGCCGGGCCGCCGCCGTACCAGGTCGGCTCCTCCCCGGCGATGTTCAATGCCCGCAGGGAAGAACCGTTGGCCCGGACGACGAACAGCCGGGTGTCGGTCACGGTGGGACCGGCGTTGATGTCCCGCTGGAAGATGAGCCAGTTTCCGTCGGAAGACCAGGCCGGGGCGCGGGACCAGAGGCCGTCGTCCCCCCGTGTCAGTTGCGTGATGTTGGTCAGGCTGCCGTCGCTACCCACCGTTGCCTTCCAGATTTCATACTGCCCCGTCCAGTCGGCGGCAAAGGCCAGAGTGTCCCCCTGGGGAGCGAAAGCGGGGTCCTGGTAGTCGGTATCCTGGTGGAGGGCCAGGCGGGTGCTGCTGCCCAGGTCGGCGATGATCAGGGCCGTGTGGTCGTATTGACCGGCAGGGACATCGGGGGCGTGGTAGCCCAGGCTGGTATAGGCCAACCATTTGCGCCCCGCCGAGATGGTGGGGCTTTCGGCAAATTCGTGAGCATCCACATACTGGCTGCCCGCCGTCGTGCCGTAGTGGGGTTCGTAGGTGTTCCAGGTTTCGTAGGGATCGTTCTGGGTATACCCTTTTTCCTGAATCCAGGCAAAATAGCCGGTGTCGTCGCGGGCGATGTCAAAGGCACCGTACAGGACGAGGTCGTTGTGGGGAAAGTAGGTCTGCAAGTCGCTGCCATCGGTCCGGCGGGAGACGATGGAGCCGCCCACCATCGGACCGGAGCGGTAGTAAACCCGTTGCCCATCGGGGGCAAAAATGGGCGCCCAACCCTGGCTCAACACCCGGTCGTTGCCCAGGGAGGGCAGGTCCCGCAGGCGGATGTCGCTGCCCGATTCGTAAGCGATGGTCCCGTTTAGGGGCAGGTCTGTGCCCACGTCGGCCGCCGCGCTCACCGCGCCGGAAGCCGGGCCGATGTTGCCCGTGCCGTCCACGGCATAGACCTTGTAATAGTGGGTCGTGCCGTCTAATCCTACATCCCGGTAGGAGGTGGCGCCGATGGGCAAAGGGTTGAGCACCGTATACGGCCCGCCGCCGCTCGCCGCGCAGAGGACATAGTAGCCGGAGATGCCGTTGCGGTCGGTGGATGCGGTCCAGGTCAGGTCCACCACCGTATCGCCGGGGGAGGCTTGCAGGTTGGTGGGGGCGGTGGGCGGGGTGGCATCCAGTTCGGCCCGCGCCGACCAGATCTGATTTTGGGTGTTCCGGTCATCGGTCCAGACCATTACGGCGCGGGCATAATCGCCGCTGCCGTAGGCGGCAATGGCCGGGCTGTACTGGAAATAGATGTCATCGGCATCCTCCACCTGGAGGGAGGTAAAGGTCTGGCCGTTGTCTATGGAGGTGGAAAGGTACAGGTTGCTGGCGCCAAAGGTGCTCCACACCCCTTCGGCCCAGAGGATGGCCACCGTGCCGTTGCCGTCCACGGCCATATCCCAGCGGCCCAGCTCATCGCCGCCGGGGACCGATGAAACCTGCACGGGATTGCTCCAGGATGCGCCGTTGTTGGTGGACCGCCGCAGGTAGACGGCGCCGTTGCGTTGGTAGGCCCCGTAAAGCGAGCCGTCGGGGGCAAAGGCCAGGCGCGGTTCGGTGGCCCCCGCGTCGGAGAGGGCAAAGTCGGTCCCGAAGGTGTGTCCACCGTCGGTTGAGCAATCTCCGTAGATGGCGTTGCTTCCCCGGCTGTCTTCCCAGGCGGCGCAGACGGTTCCGTTACGGGCGGCAACGCTCATTTTGGGGCCTTCTGTGCCCGGATCGCGGCCGCTTTGGGCTTGATCGTTGACCTGCACCTGCCACCAGTTGTCGCCCTGGTTCTCCGAACCCATCAGGTAGATGTTGTAGCCGCTGCCCGCGTAATCGTGCAACATGGCAAAAAGGCTCCCGCCGACCGGGTCTGTCGTCAGGGCCGGGGCGATGCTGTTGAAAACGCCGTCGTCGTTGCCATCCCAAAGCCAGCCTCGTTGAAAGGTTTGCCCGCCATCGGTTGAACGGGCGATGTGGACGTCGTTTTCCCGGTCCGCGCCGCCGCACACCGAAGGATCGGACCAGGAATAGTAGCAGTTGCCCAGATACCAGACGATGTAGACGTTCCCCTCCGGGCCGACGGCGACCGCCGGATCGGAAAGGCCCTGGCCCTCCCAATTGGGCAGGCTGATGTGGATGTTGCTCCCCCAAGAGGCCCCCCCGTCGCCGGATTTTGCCAGGTAGATGGCGTGGAAGATGGGATCGCCGGGGTCGTCCCGGTTATCCTCCCAGACGGCGTAGATGCTCCCGTTGTTGAGGGCGGCGATATCGGCGTGTTGGGCCTCGCCAAAGGTCCCCAGGCCGTTGTCGGTGACCTGGACGTTG
>CAZQKE010000045.1:0-36603 GCA_964593865.1 uncultured Anaerolineaceae bacterium
CACCTGGACGCCGACCCGGTCAAAGTAGCCGTTCTGCTCGGCGACGTGGAAGGGCAGCACGTCTACGATGGGCAGCAAGGCCATCTTGAGCGGCTCCGGCTCCGGCGGGCCGCCGCAGCCGCCCAGGATGGCGGCGACCAATGCCGGCAGGATCATAAAGGTCCACAATCGGCCACTACGCATTGTTTGTCTCCTCCCCGGTGGGATCTGTCAGGGGGTATACTTTATCACAGAAGCGGCTCGGCGGCAAACTGCGCCGGGCGAAGGGGCAAGAAAAAGCCTCCCCTCCGGTATCGGAGGGGAGGAGGGGAAACGTAAGCGCAAGGGATCGCCTCACCCCCCGCGCCGAAACCCCAAACTTTTAGGGCATCGTCCGGCGTTTGATCACAAGACCGGCCCCCACCAGGCCCACACCCAGCACGGCCAATCCGCCGACGACGAAGGGGATCGGCAGGGCAACGCCGGTGTTCGGAGGCAGCCCAGGGGTCCAGTCCTGGGTCATGGTGCAGCCACCTGTCCCATCCAAACGGTAAATGCGATACATCCAATCGCCGTTGGGGTTGGTGGCACAGTTGCAGCACATGGCATACAAGGTATCGCCCGGCGCAGCAGGCAGATACTGGCACACCTCCTGTTGAATGTCAATGTCACACCGGCTGCTTGTGCAATCGGTGCATTCGGGGTGTTTGAGGATGATGGGCCGGCAACCGGTGGCAGGTCGGTTGAAATGTTCCACGGAGCGGTTGATGACCACGTAGTAGGGGGGTGTTTGGTCTGCACAGTTGGCCGCCGCCACCGGGTCATCGGGGCAAGGACCGCCGTCCGCCCATGCCGCCGGGGACGGCAGGACCAGCAGCACAGAGATCAGCAGTATCGTCCGCAGCATAAAACGCATCGTTCCACCTCCCAGGATGAGCCTCAGGCCCGGTTCGCGCTGCCACCACGCAGCCAGGACGGCCTCTGCGGCGGGCGACGAACAAGGCCCCGGACCGGGTTACGCCTTCCGGGTGCGGCGGCGGACCAGCACCCCGGCCCCCACCAAGCCCACCCCCAGGACGGCCAACCCGCCGACGATCAGGGGAGCGGGTAGGTCTACCCCTGTGCCGGGCGGTAGACCTCGTTGCCATTCGGTGGGACCGGTGCAGCTGTTGCCATCAAAGGTCCATGTGCGGTACACCCAATCACCGTCGGGGTTGGTAGCGCAGTTGCAGCACATCTCAATCACGTCACCTGCGGGCGCGCCCCGCGTGCGCAACACCGTCTGACATACTTCGGCATTGACATCAATGCCGCCGCAATTGGGATCGGCTGTGTTGGTGCAATCCTTGCAGTCGGGATGTTTGAGGATGAAGGGCTGGCAACCGGTTCCCGGTCGGTCCCAAAGGTGCTCTTCGCTGCGGTTGGTCACGACAAAGTAAGGCGGCGCGTTCTTGTTGCAATTCTGCGAAGCGACGGGATCGTCAGGACATGGGCCGCTGCCGGCCCAAGCCCCCAGGGGGACCAGCAAGGCGACCAGGATGAGACTTAGAGCGATCAGGCGAATTGTTCGGCGCATCAGAATACCTCCTTGTGCTTGTGGAGACCGCCTTCAAAGGGCGGCCCAACGGAAAAGGATCTAGCATCGGATACCGCGATGGGCAAAAATTTTCGGCAAGCAACACCTCCTTTCTCGGCCCGAAGGTCATTCCTGTCCGTACAGTTCATTCAAATAGCGGCGGATGCGCTTGCGCGTCGTCCGATCCCGGGCCGTGGCCAATGCTTCCTCAAAGGCCGCAATGGCCTCATCCCGTCGGCCGAGCGATTTGTACGCAAGCCCCAGGAAAAAGTGGGCCTGGCTCTGACCCTCGTCCAGGGCAACGGCCTGCTGCAGGTCCGCCAGGGCTTCCTGGGGATGCCGTTCTGCCAGGGCGACCGCCCCCAGGATGACGTACGCCGCCGCCAACGAATCGTCACGGCGCAGGGCCTCGCGGGCTGCTTCTGCGGCTTGATCTAACTCACCGGTCTGATAGTAGGCCACGGCCAGGCCGACCAGCGCATCGGCGCGGGGGCCACCCAGGGCCAGAGCCGAACGGTAATGGGCAATGGCAGCCCGGTAATCTTCCAACGTCTGCAAGCAAAGGCCCAGGTTGTACTCCGTCACCGCGATTCCCGGCTCCAAAGCCAGGGCTTTTTCAAAGACGGTGATCGCCTTGCGGCAATCTCCTTGCGCGGCGTAGATGAGGCCCAGGTTGTTGTACGCTTCCGGCAGATCGGGTGCAAGGGCCAGGGCTGCCTCAAAGTGCGCTTGGGCAGCGGCCAAATCCCCTTGCTCAAAGGCGATCATTCCCAACGCCAGCCGCGGGTTGGGGTCTGACCGGTTGAGGTTGGCAGCCACCTGCCAAGATCGCACGGCACAGGCCATGCGGCCCCGGGCTTCGCACCATTGGCCCAACCCCATCGGCAACAGGGCCAGCGATTGCCGCGAGGTCGGCACGCCGAGGGCGATGACCAGGAGCAGCAACGCCATCAAGGCCGCCCCGCTCACCTTGACCAGCCGCCACAACTGCTGCGACCGGCGTTCAACCCGCCGAGCAGCATGGAGGGCCAACAGATCACTCCGCCGCAGGCAACGGATCTGACAACGGGTCAGGGCTTGCAGCGTAGCGCGACTGGGTTGCCCCGCGGTCAGCATCCTCTCGCCAAAGATGCTGCCCGGCAGCAAGATCATGGACGGGCGCGAACTCCCTCGTTCCTCCAAGTGGACGGCCACCTGGCCCTGGACGACCAAGCCCAGGCAGTCGGCACGGACGCCTTGAGGGACGATGATCTCGCCGGGGGCATAGGTGCGCGGCTTCATCTGCCCGGCAAGGCGGGAGCAATCGGCTTCGCTGAGGCCCCAGGGGGCCACCAATCGGGCCAACTGCTGGCGAACCAGATGGTGGGCTTCGGCGGGGCTAAGACGATTATCAAACCTGGATTCGCCGGTCAGGGCCGGTATTGCCTTTTCTTCTGCCATCCTTTCGCTCCGGGGCGGGTTCCAATGCTTCCACGCGGGGTTGACGGAAGCCCGACCATAGATCTCCGACCCTGTCGCCGAGCCTAGTTTACCATATTCCGAGCAAGATGTCAACCGGCCCCGATCCGCCCAACGAACGACCTCTGCCATGTCCCCCGATTTCCCAAAATCCTCATTTCCTGGTACAATTCGTTCACCATGGACGACCAAGACAAACTGCCACCGCCCGTCTGGGTGGATACGGCGGCGGGCCTGCGGGCCATGCTCGCCCACCTGCGGGGCCAACCGGCCCTGGCCGTGGACACCGAATCGAACAGCCTCTACGCCTATCGGGAACAGGTCTGCCTGATCCAGGTCTCCGTGCCGGGGACCGACTATTTGGTGGACCCGCTGGCTCTGGACGATCTTTCGGACCTGGGGCCGCTGCTGGCCGATCCGGGCGTGTGCAAGGTCTTTCATGGAGCCGAATACGACCTGAGCGTATTACACCGCGATTTTGGGTTCACCGTTGCCAACCTCTTCGACACCATGTGGGCCAGCCGCATCCTGGGCTGGCCTTCCCACGGTTTGGCCGCACTACTCAAAGAGCATTTCGGCGTCCACCTCAACAAAAAATATCAGAGGGCCAACTGGGGCATCCGCCCCTTGCCTCCCGCCCAACTGGATTACGCCCGGCTGGACACCCACTACCTGTTGCCCCTCCACGACATCCAAGCCGCAGAGTTGGAGGCGACGGGGCGCTGGCCCCAAGCCCTCCACCGTTTCCGGAAACTGACCGACATCCGCTGGGAGGAAAAGGGGTTCGATCCCAACGGCTTCTGGCGCATGGCCGGTGTCCGTGACCTGGACGCCGTAGGCCGTGGCGTGCTCCGTGAACTGTACCTCTACCGCGATCAACGTGCCCGCGCCCGCAACCGACCGCCCTTCAAAATTTTCTCCAACGGCCTCCTTCTGGCCCTCAGTGCACATCGGCCCCGGACCATGAACGAACTCCGCCGCGTCCCCGGCGTCTCGCGCTACATCGCCGGGCGGTACGGGTGGGGCCTGCTGGCAGCCATCCGCCGGGGGATGAAGCATCCCCTGGCCTGGGAGGATCGCCCGACGACCAACCACCACACAACGGGACGCCCTAACGGACGGCCCTCGGCGGCCTGTCAATCGCGGTTTGATGCGTTGCGGGCCTGGCGCAACGCCGCCGCCCGCTCCAAAGGCGTCGAGCCGGACATCATCTTGACCAACCAGACCTTATGGGCCATCGCCCACCGCAATCCGCGCTGCCGCGCCGATCTGACCGCCGACGGCCTATTGGCTCCCTGGCAGGCCGACGAATTCGGGGAGGAGATCTTGCAGGTGTTGGCCGAATAGCAGGTGCTCACGCCGACGGACACCCCAAAAGGCGACGGACGAGATCGCGCGTGCGGCCGTCAGCAGGACGGCGGGGGGTTCGGACTTGGCGTCTCCGACGATCTGGAGGATAGCATGACCGCGGTACTGCAATGCCCCAATTGTGGTGCGATCTTGGAAGAATCGGATCTGTTCTGCGGCGAATGCGGCACGCCCAACCCCTTTGCCGCCGAGGGCGCGGACCAGACCCTCCCGCCTCCGCCTTCCCCACCGGCTGCCGAACCCGGCCCCCGCAAGGATGGGAGCTGGCGGGCGGTCTGGATCACCTTGATCATACTGGGTATCGCCATCTGCATAGTGGGGTTTCTCGCCTTTGTCGTCTTTGGCAGTCTCCCCAGCGAGACATGGACCACCCGCGAAAACTGGACCTATGCGGCCCTCTGCTGTTTGCTGCCCATCGGCGGGATGGGAGCCATCATCCTCGCCCTGGGCCTGATCATCCGCATCATCCGGAGGCGTTGACCTGTGACGATCCGCCGCGTTGCCATGATCAGCGTCCATACCTGCCCCCTGGCCACCCTGGGCGGCAAGGAAACGGGCGGCATGAACGTCTACGTCCGCGATCTCAGCCGCGAGCTGAGCAGAAGAGGCGTCGCCGTAGACTGCTTCACCCGCTCCCAAAACCCCAACGTCCGGCGAATCGGCTACGGACTGGGCCGGAAGGGGCGGGTCATCCACCTGCCCGCCGGTCCCGAAGCCCCTTACGACAAGCACAAGCTGATCCACCACCTGCCCCAATTCGTCTCCGGCATCCTTGACTTTGTCCGGCGGGAAGGGCTGCGCTACGATGTCATCCACAGCCACTATTGGCTTTCCGGCCTGGTGGCCCGCGAGCTGCGACGGCGGGGAAGCGGGTTCGAGCATACCCCTATCGTCCACATGTTCCACACCCTGGGCCACCTGAAAAACCGCGTGGCCGCCGGTCCCCAGGAGCGAGAACCGGAGCAGCGCATCCGCGGCGAAGCGGAGGTGATGCAATTCGCCGACCGGCTGATCGCGGCCACTCCCCAGGAGCGGGCACAAATGGTCTGGCTTTACGGTGCAGAGCCGGACAAGATCTCCGTCGTGCCCTGCGGCGTGGACCTAAACCTCTTCCACCCCATCCCCCAAGATGAGGCGAAACGGGTGCTGGGCTTGCCCCTGGATCGCTGCATCATCCTCTTTGTGGGGCGCATTGAGCCTCTCAAAGGCATAGACACCCTACTGCGGGCCATTGCCCTCCTGGCCCCGGAGATGCCGTGCTGGCGCGAGGAACTGGCCGTGGTCATCATCGGCGGCGCACCGGGGGCCGGTCTGGCCGCGACCAACGCCGAGATGGCCCGGCTGGAGCGGCTCCGCGCCGAACTGGGCCTCCAAGACCTGGTCACATTCCAGGGAGCGCAGGCCCAAGATACCCTGGTCTACTATTACTCGGCTGCCGAAATGGTGGTCGTCCCCTCCCACTACGAATCGTTCGGCATGGTAGCCCTGGAAGCGATGGCCTGCGGCGTGCCGGTTATCGCCTCCAATGTGGGGGGGTTGGCCTTTAGCGTTCAGGATGGCCGAACCGGTTACCTGGTCCCCAGCGGCGATGCTGCAGCAATGGCCGAACGCATCCGCCAACTGCTCAAGGACCCCGACCTGCGTCGGCGGCTGGGTAAGCAAGCGATTGACCGGGCACGCCGCTACGGCTGGCCGACCATTGCCGATCAGATCGTCGCAATCTATGAACAGGTACAACCTTCCGCCTGTCCCCAAAAGTGGAAACGGTGCGGAACCGAATCCTGCTAGAAAGGACAAAAGCCATGAGATTACGCGGTTGGCTATTCATCGTAATCCTGTTGAGCATGATCGCGGTCGCCTGCGGAGGCGAACCGGAACCGACGGCGGTTTCCCGGAACACACCCGAACCGGTGGCGACCTTGCGTCCTACCTTTACGGCCACTGCGCCCGTCCGGCCCGGCGACACACCACGCCCGGCGACCGAAGCCCCTCCGACCGCCAAGCCGGAACCCGCCGTCACCCTTTCCCCCTCGCCGACGCCGCCGGAGGAAACGCCCACACCGGCGGCCACACGTCCCCAGGGTGCACCGCCCAGGTTGAGCGGAACGCTCTTGTTCCCCATTTTTGACACCACCGCCCAAACCTACCACATCTACCGCATGGACCTGGCTACGGGCAAAATGGAGGTCTATATCAAAGAGGCCAGTCAGCCGGCGGTGACGCTGACCGGCAACCGCATCGCCTGGCGGTCCTGGAAGGCCGATATGCGCGGCCTACTCTCCCGCCCGCTGGACGGTAAGGACATCTGGCGGATGATCTCCTTCACCGAGGCCGCCCGCCCCGACTGGTCACCCGACGGCCAACAGTTCGTCTTTCCCTCGCGGCAAGAGCCGGACCGCGAGAGCCGGTTGTATCTGTTCACCGGCATCGGAGATGAGCCGTTCATCGAGATTCGGCGGCATGGTTCCCCCATCATCGGTCGCACGCCGATCTTCACCCCCGACGGCCGCATCGTCTACCAGGGCTGCATTGAGAACAAGTGCGGACTGTACGTGATGAATGTGGACGGAACCAACCCCCGCCAGCTCACCCAGGGCGTGGACGACACCACACCTGCCGTCTCGCCGGACGGTCGCCGCGTGGCTTATATGACCAAAGAGAGCGGCCACTGGCAGGTCGCCGTCGTCAACATGGACGGCAGCGGGCAACGCCGCTTGACCGACGATTGGTACTGGAACGGCCTGCCGGTCTGGTCACCCGACGGTAAGCACATCATCTTTGTCTCGACGCGGGATGAAAACTGGCCGGATAACTTTGTCCTTTCCGAAAACACCCAATTCCGCCTGTGGGTCATGGACGCCGACGGGGGCAATCAGTGGCCGCTGCACGAACACACCTTCCGCCTGGACGGCGTTCCGGCGGGCGTCGCTCCCCATGAAGCCGGAGGGTGGATCGAAGAAAGGCTGGTCTGGTTGCCGTGATGGCCGGGACGGAAATCGGCGTTTTGTCCCCACCACCCCCTAGATCACACAGACGGACGGCCGGGTTACCCCTCACCCCTCTCACCCGGACCGCCTGCGGCGGCTCACGGGGAGGGGGTGAGGGCAAAATACCGATCCCCATCTTCATCCGGCGCGCACCTTTCAAATAAAAAATCAGGAGTAACTTCATGCCATGCAAACGTCCCGTTATGTTGTTTCTCGTTCTTCTGCTCGGTGTTTTGTGGAGCCTGGCCGCCGTGCAGGTCGCGGCGCATTCCCCCCAAACGCCAAACGCCCTCGACGGGGTAGATTCCCTGTTGATCGGCGCGCCTCTGGAAGACATCCGCTCCATTTTCGACGCCGGAGTCTTTGCCTTCGTCCCCGGTGCCGTCCTCGCCGGGCTGCAACCGGGTAACGCGACTGTGTGGACGCAGGACGTTGTTCCCGACCGGCCGGAGGACTATGACGAGTTCGCCACCGCCTTCGCCGTGGGCGATTTCAACGGGGACGGCTATTTCGACGTAGCGGTCGGGATTCCCTTCGAGGATATAGAGATGCCCGGCAGTTTCTCCCCTGTGGAGGACGCCGGCATGGTCAATGTGTTTTACAGCAATGCCGACGGGCCGACGGCCGCAAACAGCCAGATCCTGCTCCAACCCGATGCAGACGTTGAAGAAAGCGATGGTTTTGGCGCTGCGCTTGCGGCGGGTGATTTCAACGGGGACGGCTTTGATGACCTGGCAGTCGGTGTACCTCTGGAGGACGTGGAAACGGCCACCGGTGTGTTCTCCGACGCCGGCAGGGTAGATATTTTTTACGGGCGCTCCACCGGCCTGAATACCATCGCAACGGCTACTCTCTGGCAGGAAAGCTCTGGGGATAATTTGGGGTTTTCCCTGGCTGCCGGGGATTTCGACAACGATGGCTATGATGACCTGGCAGTGGGCGCTCCGTACTGGGATTTCCAACCCAATGACGATGCCGGCGCAGTGTACGTGGTTTACGGCGAGGCCGGGGGCTTTGCCGACCCCACCTGGCAACAGTACTACCAGTACGGCAGTGGTTCTGAACAGGACGACCACTTTGGCAGAGTCCTGGCCGTTGGCGATTTCAACGGCGACGACTATGACGATCTGGCGGTCGGCGTCCCCGGTGAGGATATTTACGTTTCCGGGAGTGCTTCGCAGATCACGGATGCCGGTGCCGTCTTTATCTTGGCGAGCGATTCCACATCCTGGCTGAGCCATACTCAGGAATGGTGGCAGAATGCCATCCTGGATAACGGCAGCCCGATTGATCCTTCCGAGACGGGGGATTACTTTGGCTTTTCTTTGGCGACCGGCGATTACAACGATGACGGCTACGACGATTTGTGGGTTGGCGTCCCTTGGGAAAATATGGAGGGCGGCATCCCTCCCACAGACAATGTTGGGCTGGTACAGTTTATCCGGGGCGCATCCGACGGGACGCACAGCACCGCATACTGTTGGTGGGGTTCCGTCGGAGACGACCGGTTCGGCCTGGCGCTGGCCGCCGGGGATTTCGACGGGGACCGTTACGCCGACTTTGCAGTTGGGCAGCCGGGCTGGGACCTGCCCGAAACCGATACCGGTCAGGTCATGATTTATTACAGCGATGGCACCGACCCCGGTGGCGCCTATGTCCAAACCATCGGGCAAGGGGATATTCCGGGGATGGCGGATGAAGCAGGCGACAATTTTGGCACGGTTTTGGCGATGGTGCCGGCCCCGCTGGAACACGTCTACCTGCCGTTGATCATGCGCTGAGACATAAGGCTTTCGGCCCGTTGCTGCTCTATAACGACACTTTTCATCCGTGAAATCTGTGTCTATCCGTGTGCCACAAAATCTGCCGGTCAATCGGACTGCCCAGATCTACTCAGCCAACCCTCCCGCAGGCTGGCAAACCGATTGAAATCCCTTGCCTTGTCCAACAGTGCAACCGATTTCAACTGAAACCGCTTCCAAGCCTGCGGGAGGGTGAACAGTTACGGTCAAGTAAGGCTTCTGGAGGGCTGGCAAAATCGGCAAAGTTTGCCTTTTTCAGCGGTTCGTGCTATGATGATCTCGCTGGGCTATATCCGGGAGGTCCACCGATGAGTAACATTCGGCAAAAATTTCAGCGGTTATTGCGCGAACTGTTCCAATTCGACATGGCCGACTTGGACTTTGGCATCTATCGCATCATGAATTACAAACGTGCGGTCATTGAGCGATTTATCGGCGAGGAGCTGCCGCAGATCATCTCTAAAGAATTGGAGCACGGCGCACTGGCGGAGCAATCGCAGGTCGTCCAAGAATTGCAGGAGGTGGCTGCGCAGATCAGGCAAACGCTCGGTCCAGACGCCCTCAATGCCGACGGCAATCTGGTCAAATTTCAGGAAACTGAGATCGGCAAAAGGTATCTGGCCCTCAAGTCCAAAGCCGCCAACGCCCTCAACCGTGACACGCTGGAAGCCGCCGTCTACAACCATCTCTACACCTTTTTCAGCCGTTACTATCAGGACGGCGACTTTATCTCCAAGCGACGTTACTCCAGGAAACACCGTTACGCCATCCCCTATAACGGCGAGGAAGTTTACCTTTACTGGGCCAACCACGACCAGTACTACATTAAAACCGCCGAGCACTTTACCGACTACACCTGGAAAGCTCCCAACGGCGTCACGGTGCATTTCAAACTCAAGGCCGCGGACGTGGAACAGGACAACGTCAAGGGTGACAAGCGCTTCTTTCTACCATGCCTGGGAGAAATAGCCTGGGACGAGGATTCTCAAACCCTCACCTTCCCCTTCGAATATCGCCCGCTGACCGAACAAGAATCTATCGCTTACGGCAAGCAGAAACAGCAAGACAAAATCCTTGCCGAGGTGCTGGAGGCCGCGCCAGCCAAACTGGCGGGTAACCCCCGCGCCCTGGCCGCGCTCACCGCGGAGCGGCGCAAAGACGCCAACGGCAACCCCGTCTCCTACCTGGAACACCACCTGCGCCGCTACACCCGCCGCAACACGTCCGACTTTTTCATCCACAAGGACCTGCAGGGCTTTCTTTCCCGCGAACTGGATTTTTACCTGAAGAACGAGGTGCTCAACCTGGAAGAGATGGAGGCCGCCGGGGAAGACCTGGCCGAAGGCTGGTTCCAGCTCATGCGGCTCATCAAGCGCGTGGGCCAACGCATCATCGAATTTCTGGCACAGATCGAAAACTTCCAGAAGATGCTCTGGGAGAAAAAAAAGTTCGTGACGGAGACCTTTTACTGCATCGCCGTAGGGAACATCCCGGAGGACTTTTACCCAGAGATCGCGGCCAACGAAGCGCAGTGGCAGGAATGGCGTGATCTGTTCCACATCCACGAGCCACCCACAGGTCTTTTCTCCGGCGACCTGGATACCCAGGCGGGCCGTGTCGCTTTCCTGAAAACCTACCCCACCCTGGTGCTGGACACGCGCCACTTTCCGCAGGATTTCACCGACCGCTTGCTGGCCTCCTACGAGGACCTGGACGAGATGACCGACGGCCTGCTGGTGCATAGTGAGAATTGGCAGGCGTTGAACCTGCTGCTGGAAAAGTATCGGGAGCGGGTGAAGTGTGTTCACATTGATCCGCCGTATAACACTGAAGCTAGTGGTTTCCTCTATAAGAATGATTATCTCCACTCCAGCTGGCTCTGCATGATGCGAGATCGCTTATTACTGGCGTTGCGGATGATGACTTCCAGAGAGAGTACATTCTTGTGTCACATTGACGAATATGAGTTCCAACGACTCAATCTTCTCTTAGAACAGATGTTTGGCTATGTTGGAACAGCTGTGTGGGACAAGCTTAATCCTATGATGGGAGCCAAGTCACTTGCTACTCAGCACGAGTATACCTTCTTCTGTGCTCCCGTTGCACGCGCGTTTTTTGTGCGGCCTGAGAATGTAAAGCTAATACTCTCAAAGGCCAAATCGTTCATCTCAAAGCATGGAGGCGTAACCAAGGAGACGCAAGAGGAATTTAATGAATGGGTGAGGCGGGTGCCAGGTTTGAGTGGGGGGGAACGAGCTTACCAATATATGGATGACAATGGAGGCGTTTATAGGTTAGTCGCAATGACATGGCCTAATCCGACCCCTCCGCCTCCCGAATTCTTTAAACCTCTGATACATCCTGTAACTGGGAAGCCATGCCCTGTGCCCAGTAGGGGATGGTCGCTTTCTCCGACCACCATGAGAAAGCTTATTGATAATGGGGAGATTGTATTTGGGCCTGATGAGACGACACAACCACAGAGGAAGGTATATTTATCTGAAAAGAAAGCCTTATCATCGGTTATTCGCGACGGCTCGCGTGGTAAAAAGGAGTTGGAGAATTTAGGATTAGATTTCACCTACAGTCATCCAACGAGCCTATATGTTACCTTGATCGAAGCTGGTTTGGGGGATTTCGGCGAAGTAGATTTCGTTCTCGACTACTTCGCCGGCTCCGGCACCACTGCCCATGCGGTCATCAACCTCAACCGCGAGGACGGCGGGCGGCGCAAGTTCATCCTGGTAGAGATGGCCGAATACTTTGACACGGTGCTCCTGCCGCGCATCAAAAAAGTTACCTTCACCCCGGAATGGAAGGGCGGCAAGCCCAAGCGCATGGCTACACAGGAGGAAGCCGAGCGTAGCCCACGCATCATCAAAGTAGTGCGCCTGGAATCCTACGAGGACGCGCTCGACAACATCACCTTTGACGAAGAAAGCGGCCAAAAGGCACTGAATCTCTTTGGCGACGAGTACCTGCTGCGCTACATGCTCAAGTGGGAGACCCGCAAAAGCGAAACCCTGCTCGACGTGAAGCAACTGCAAACGCCCTTTTCCTACAAACTGCGCATCCACCGGGACGGCGAGACCCGCGAGCAGCCTGTGGACCTGGCAGAGACTTTCAACTATCTCATCGGCCTGGATGTGGAGACGCGGCAGGTGAAATATGACGGCAACCGGCGCTATCTGGTCTATCGCGGCGTCACCCGTGAGGGGCGCAAGGTAGCCGTCATCTGGCGCGAGACCAAAAGCTGGACCCAAGCCGACTACGAGCGTGATGCCGCCTTTGTCGTCGGGCAGCAGATGACCGCCGGTGCGGACGACGTGTACGTCAACGGCGATTCCTACATCCCCGGCGCGCAGGCGCTGGACGGCGTGTTCAAGGCCCGCATATTTGCGTAGATGGAGGCGTACTATGGGCAAGGTGATTGAACTCCCACGGGAAGCTGTGAGCGAATTTTGCCGGCGCCATCATATTTGCCGCTTGGCGCTCTTTGGCTCCGCGCTGCATGGGGGTTTTGGCCCGGAAAGCGATATTGACCTGCTGGTGGAGTTTGAATCGGGGCACACGCCCGGTCTGTTCGGCATGGCCCGCCTGGAGCGCGAGCTGTCGGCCATCTTGAGTGGGCGCAAGGTGGACCTCCGCACACCCGAGGACTTGAGCCGGTATTTCCGCGATGAGGTACTCCTGGAAGCTGAGGTGCAGTATGCGAAAGAGTGACCGTGTGCGCTTGCAACACATGCTCGATGCGGCGCAAGAGGCTATCGCCTTTGTCCGCGAGGCGCATCGTGAGGACCTGGATCGGGACCGCAAACTGACGTTGGCTTTGGTCAAGGATGTCGAGATCATCGGCGAAGCCGCCTATCAGGTTTCCGAAACTACCCAGGAACAGCTGCCGGAAATCCCGTGGGCCGACATTATTGGTATGCGACATCGCCTTGTCCATGCCTACTTTGACATCAACTTGGATGTCCTCTGGAACACGGTGCAAAAGGATCTACCGCCTTTGGTAGTCATCTTGCGCCAAGTCCTGGAGAGGGTATGACCTTATGCCGAGTGGGCTGCAGCGATACCACAAACTGGAAAACCGCCTGGTTCTGCTGGCCTGGCTCAACCATCTGCTGGGCTACCCAAGCAACCGTGAGATGCTGGCGGACATGAGAGAGGTAGCCGAGGGTTTTGCCCCCGATGGACACAGCCACCTGTACCACCATCTCTTGGCGCGAGGGCGCAAGGTCAAAATCCCCGAAAAGGACCTGGCCCGCTACGATGACAACATCCGCGCCCATCTGGAGCGCATCAACCGCCGTCGGTCCCGGCCCATTACTTTGCGCTATTTTCAGCACCTGGCCGCGCTCTACACCGAGATCCTGCTCGACCGCCTGTTCAACCACAAACCGCAGCTTTTGGTCGATCTGAACGCTTTTGTCGACGAGCGCAACACCCGGAGGATTCCCGGTCTCCCGCAGGACGAACCTTTTACCGAAGAGGACCTGGACAAATTGGCCTACTGGATGGCCACCGGCAGCGGTAAGACCCTCATCATGCACCTCAACTACTACCAGTACCTGCACTACAACCGGCAGCCGCTGGATAACATCCTGCTGATCACCCCTAATGAGGGGTTGAGCGAACAACACCTACGCGAGCTGGCGGTCTCGGGCATCCCTGCCCGTCGTTTCGATTTAGGCGCCGGCAACCTGTTCGACAGCGGCCGCGCGGTGGTGCAGGTGCTGGAGATCACCAAGCTGGTGGAGCAAAAGCGCGGCGGCGGGGTGAGTGTGCCGGTGGAAGCCTTTGAGGGCCGCAACCTGATCTTTGTGGACGAAGGGCACAAGGGCAGCGGTGGCAAGGCATGGCGCGGCTATCGCGATGCGCTGGGCAAGACCGGTTTCACCTTTGAGTACAGCGCTACGTTTGGGCAAGCACTGAACGCTGCAGGCCGGGACGAACTCACCGTGGAGTACGGCAAAGCCATCCTGTTCGACTATTCCTACCGCTACTTTTACGGCGACGGCTTTGGCAAAGATTTTCGCATCCTTAATCTCAAGGATGACACCCGCGCCGAGGAAACCGACATCTTGCTCCTGGGCAATCTGCTTTCTTTTTACGAACAGATGCGCTTATACGATGAGCGCAGGGATGAGCTGCGGGCATACAACCTGGAAAAACCGCTGTGGATCTTTGTAGGCAGTTCGGTCAACGCCGTGTACACCCGTCGGGGACAGAAGCGGAGCGACGTGCTCACGGTGGTGCGTTTCCTGCATCGCGTGCTCCAAGACCGCCGCTGGGCCGTAGAGGGCATCGAGAAACTGCTCAAGGCCCGCAGCGGCCTGATCACGGCGGATGGTCAGGACGTGTTCTTGGGGCGATTCAAATACCTGCAAGAGATCGCTCTCACGCCATCCCGGATTTACACCGACATTTTGCAACGTATCTTCCACGCCCCTGCGAGCAGCGGCCTGCACCTGGCTTACTTGCGCGGCAGCAATGGTGAGATCGGCTTAAAAGTCGGCGCGGATCAAACCTACTTTGGCGTCATTTACATCGGCGATACATCCAAATTCAAGGGGCTGGTCCAAGAACACGCGCCGGGGATTGCCGTGGAAGAGGATGTGGTGGGCGGCTCACTTTTCGAGGAGATCGGTCGGCCCGATTCGCGTATTCATGTGCTCATCGGGGCCAAGAAATTCATCGAGGGATGGGATTCCTGGCGCGTCTCCAACATGGGCCTGCTCAATATCGGCCGCGGCGAAGGTTCGCAGATTATCCAGCTGTTTGGGCGCGGAGTGCGGCTCAAGGGCAAGGGCATGAGCATGAAACGTAGCGCCGCGCTGAATGGCCCGCACCCGCAACACATTTCCCTGCTGGAAACGCTGAACATCTTTGCCGTGCGCGCCAACTATATGGCCCAGTTCCGCGATTACCTGGAGCGAGAAGGCGTAGAGACCGAACCGATCATCGAATTGCCCCTCTTCACCTGGATCAACCGGCCTGCGCTGGACAAACGGTTGGTAGCCCCGCGCCCGCCGGAGGGCAAAGACTTTGCCGAGCAGCGATTGCTCCTCAAACCGGATGCCGATATTCGCGTGCGGGTGGATATGTCGGTCAGGGTGCAGTCCCTGGAAAGCACGGCTTCGGGATTGCATGAAGTGCAGGTGGGAACCGGACGGGAACGCACCATCCCCGCCGAAAGCCTGGCCCTGGTGGATTGGGAGCAGGTTTACCTGGACCTGCTGGCCTACAAGGGGCGCAAGGGTTGGCGCAATCTTATCATCCGGCCGGAGACACCGCGCCAACTCATCGAACAGGTGACCTATACCCTGATCGCCGATGAAGCCGTGGTCAAGCCCCATGACTTTGCCGGACGGATGTTGCTTCAGGAGGCCGCCACAAGCATCCTGCGAAAATATCTGGATGCGTTCTACCGCCGCCAACGGGAGCGTTGGGAGACCGCGGTCATGGAATATCGCCCGCTGGATGAAAACGATCCCAACCTGGCTCTCAACCGCGGTCTTTTGCGCGAATCCCGACCGGCCTACATTGTCAGAGTACGGCAGTCTGAACGCAAGTTGATAGAGGCTATCCGAAAATTCGCAGAGGAGGTCAAGCAGTTGTCCTCCCTGCCGGATACCGGTGAACTCCCGGTCATCAACTTCGACCGTCATCTTTATCAGCCTTTGTTATTTGAGCAATCAGAAAAGGTGCAGACGATTCCTCCATCGCTCAAGCCCAGCGAGGCCCAGTTTGTGCGCCATCTCAAGACATATTGGGAAACCGAGAAGGACAAAACATTGGCGGAGAAGGAAGTTTTCCTGCTGCGTAACCTGGGCCGTGGCAAGGGGATCGGTTTTTTCGAAGAGAGCGGCTTTTACCCGGACTTTATCCTGTGGTTGCTGTCCCGGGGACAACAGCACATCGTCTTTGTCGAACCCCATGGCATGTTGCACGCCAAAGCCTACATCCATGACGAAAAGGCACGTCTGCACGAAAAACTGCCGGCGTTGGCCGCAGAGATCGGGCGTCGCACGGGCCGCAACGACATTTCCCTGGACGCTTTCATCATTTCGGCTACGCCTTACGACGAGTTGCGAAGGCATTACGATGACGGAACGTGGGACCGTGCCCGCTTTGCCGAGAAGCACATTCTTTTTCCTGTTCGCGAGCCGGATTATGATTACATGCGAATCTTGCTGACCGGCGTCTGATTGCCCATCTCCGGGCAGAACAAGAAAGGAGTGTTTTTTCGGAAAATGACCGCCCTCAAGGACCTGGACATACCCGGTTTGGACCTCTACCCCCGTTCGGTGACGGAAACCGAGGGGGCAACCTATTTTTTGGCCCGCCGTGGGGGACACAAAGTCCTGGGCGTCATCGGCGAGGCGGACGGCTTGACCGGAGAGCGGCAGGGAGAGCTTCTTCTCTGCCCCCTGACGGCGGAGAACGCCGCCGCATTGCGGCGACGGCTGCCCTGGCTGCGGCCCCAACCCCTGGGGCTGGTCCCTTCCGTAGGCTGCGGCGACCGCCTGGGGCTGGCCACGCCGGGCCACATCCGCGCCGTGCGCGGGAGCGGCATCGCCCCGATCTTTTGTCAGCAATCCATGCGGGAAAACGCCCGCACCGGACGCACCCCCCAACAGGTGATGGACGACGCCTTGTGGGGCGTCTTGCAGGAAGGATGGCGTGAACCCTGGGGCGCGGATGCCGACCACCTCAAGACAACGGAGGACATTGACCGCTGCGCGGCGGCGGGGTACACCTTTTTCACCATAGATCCGGGCGACCACGTAGGCAAGCCGGGCGGCATTGAGGATTGGGACGGCCTGCGCGCGCGGTATCTGGGGCGCGAGTTCCCGATAGAAGAGTTTCGCCTGGCGTTTACCGAGGAAACCTTGCGCCGGGCGGCGGCCAAGTACGGCGCGGCCATCGCCCACACGGTCCGCATGTACCGTCACCTGGTGGCGGCCATGGGGGAACGTCCCTTTGAGCTGGAGGTTTCGGTAGACGAGACCGAAACGCCCACCACGCCGTTGGAACATCTATTTATCGCCGGCGAGCTGAAGCGCCAGGGCGTGCGCTGGGTCAGCCTGGCCCCCCGCTACCTGGGGCGCTTTGAAAAAGGGGTGGATTACATCGGCGATCTGGAGGCGTTCGAAGCGGACCTGGCCCAACATGCGGCCATCGCACGCACCCTGGGGCCGTACAAACTCAGCATCCATTCCGGTTCGGATAAATTCAGCGTCTATCCCCTCTTTGCCCGATACACCAAGGGCCTGGTCCACCTCAAAACGGCAGGAACCAGCTACCTGGAAGCCCTGCGGGCCGTCGCCCGCGTGGAACCGGCCCTCTTCCGCCGCATCCTGGGGCTGGCCCGACGGCGGTACGAAACCGACCGGGCCACCTACCACGTCTCCGCCCAGGTGGAGCGCGTGCCCCCGCCCGATGCCCTGACCGATGCCGACCTGCCCGACCTGCTTGATCGGTTCGACGCCCGTGAAGTGCTGCATGTGACCTTTGGCTCCGTCCTGGACCGTTACGGCGGGCAGTTGCGGGCTGCCCTGGAGGCCCACGAAGAGGCCCACTATACCGCCCTGGAAACCCACTTCCGACGGCACTTGGCGCCCTTCAGAAGTTAAAACCCCGTAAATTTCCCTCAGCTTGTCAATAACCCCCTTGACAAACCCGTCTTTATAGTTTATAATGACTACAGATTAGAAATTGGAACTACCAAGAAACGAGGTGTAAAATGCAATCTGTAGAGGCTCTGGCCGATCTGTTCCGGCGGAAGGGCCTCAAGATGACCCCCCAGCGGCGGGTGATCTTTGAAACCCTGGTCGGCGACGACAGCCATCCCACCGCCGAAGATGTCTACCGGCGTGTGCAGGCGGTAATGCCCGAAGTCTCACGGACGACGGTCTACAACACCCTGCGCGAGCTGACCTCCCTAGGCGAACTGGTCGCCGTGGAGGAACTGAGCGAGCGGGGGACCCGTTACGACACCAACAGCGAACCCCATCACCATCTCTTCTGTACGCGCTGCCACGCCCTTGTAGACATTCACCGTCACTTCCCCGGCCTGGAGCTGCCGCCGGAGGAACGGCAAGGGTACCAGATCGTTCGCAGTCAGATCACATTTTACGGCGTCTGTCCGGCTTGTCGGTCATAGGAAAAGCGGCGGGAGCGCACCCGGCCAAGGGCGTCCCCGCCGGGAAAAGGAAAGGAAGGAAAAAAACATGGCAAAGGTTACACGAGAAGTTGTTGAAAAGGCAGGGGTGAACGTTGACGAGTTGTTGGAATTGCTCATCAAGAACGCGGCTGCCGAATTGACCACCTTTTACTATTACACCATCTTGCGGGCGAACCTGATCGGCTTGGAAGGGGAAAGCATCAAAGAGATCGCCGAAGCCGCCCGCATCGAAGACCGCAACCATTTTGAAGCCCTGGTCCCGCGCATCTATGAGCTGGGAGGCAAGCTACCCGATGACATGAAAGAGTTTCACGACATGTCTGCCTGCCCTCCGGCCCGTCTGCCGGAGGACCCAACCGACGTTCGCGCCATCCTGCAGGTCCTGGTCGAAGCCGAACGGTGTGCCGTGCGGGGCTACACCCACATCTGCAACATCACCGCCGGGAAGGACCACCGCACCTACGCCCTGGCCCAGGCCATCCTGCATGAAGAGATAGAACACGAGTCGTGGTTCTCCGAATTCCTGGGCGAAGGTCCGTCGGGGCACTTTATGCGGCGGGGGGAGACCTCCCCCTTTGTGCGACCCTTTATGCCGTCGGTCTAGCGTGACGGGCGGAGCCGCCAGGGTGCAAAGGTGTATGCCTTGTGCACCCTGGCGCATTTTGATTCGGGGAGATGATGCGTAGAATCACAAAAGAAGAATTGGCACAACACAACGGGCGGGACGGTGCGCCGTCCTGGGTAGCCTACGCGGGCAAGGTCTATGACGTTTCTGCCAGCTTCCTCTGGCAGCAGGGGCGACATCAGGTTTCCCACCGGGCGGGGGAGGACCTGACCGCGGCCTTTGAGACGGCGCCCCACGGGCCGGACCTTCTGCTCGAACGGTTCCCCGTAGTGGGTGTGCTGGTGGATTGACCCTAACGTAACCGATTTGACGGAACTTGCGTGTTCGCCGGGAATCAGGTATACTCTGCTTCGCATTAGGGGGCAATCACCCTCTCGCAGGCTCGGTAAATCTGTGCAAAAGTGCAAAGACCGTGGACGAACATGGCCGCCGTCTGCATGACCGGCCTGCGAACCCATCGGGCGAGCCACGAGAGCACAGTAGAAAAACAGGGAAGGAGTGGACATGAGCGATTCGCAAGCGATTCAGGGGCCGGAGCTGATCGTGCAGCACACGGGGCAGGTTGTGTCCCTGACCCGCGAACCCCTCACCATCGGCCGGGCAGAGGATAACGGTCTGATCCTGGACGACCCCCAAGTGGCCGAACGGCACGCCGTCATCTCCTGGCAGGAGGAGGCCGGGGTATACACCGTTGAGAGTTTGGGGGAAGCAGAAACCTTTGTCAACGAAATCCGCATTGAAGGGCCGCAGATCCTGCGCCAGGGTGATGTAATCCGCGTGGGGGATACCATCCTCAACATCAACTTGGAAGCCGCGCCTGCCGACAAAGAGGAAACAACGCCCCCACCGCCCGCCGAGGAAGAACCCCCGGCCAAGCGTTCCTGGGGGCCGATTCTGATCGGCGTGGGCATCGGCTTGGCAGCCATCCTTGTCCTGACTTGCGCCCTCGTCTTCCTGAACTTGGTAATCGGTGGCGGCGAGGAGGAGGGTGCGCCTTTGGTCATCATAGAATCCCCGGCGGACGGCAGCCGCATATCCTTAGGGAGCGAGATCACCCTGCAGGCGACGGCCGGTGGCGCGGAGGATATTACCGTTCTTGAACTGTATGTGGACAATGTGATCGTTGCCACGGCGACCAGCGCAGATCCCCAAGGGGCTGCATCCTTGACGGTGAGCAAGGTATGGAGCTTCACCCAGCTGGGGCGGCACAAGATCTCCGCCGAGGCCCGTACCGCCGGTGGGCAATCCAGCCGGACCGCAGCCGTTGAGGTGGAGGTCGTCGGTGGCCTGATCCCGCCGCCGGCGACCGCTACGCCGATGCCTGCCGAGCCGACGCAGGAGCCGACGGCAGCCCCTGCTCCCACCAACACCCCTGAACCGGGCGCGCCGCTCCCACCTCAGATTGAGTACTTCCGCGCCAGCCCGCCGACCATTGATGCCGGTGGTTGCACGACGCTGCAATGGGGTGCGGTCGGCGGTGCGGATCGGGTCGTCATTGAACCGGACATCGGCGGGGTGGGCACACCGGGCAGCACCCAGGTTTGCCCCGAAGAAACGACAACCTACATCCTCACCGCTACCGGGCCGGGCGGTGAAGCGCAAGCCTCCACCGTGGTAACGGTCATGGGGGGGCTGGCCGACTTGGTGATTGAATCCATCGCTTACGACCCGCCGACGCCGATTGTGGGTGAAGATACCCTGGTGCGGATCACCATCCGCAACATCGGAGGTGGCGCGGCGGATGCCTTCAACTGGGAATGGCACGCTGGGCCGGATAGCCAAAAGGAACGGGTGCGCGGCTTGGATGCGGGCGACTCCATTGCCGTTTCCTTTGTCTGGCAACCGGGCGAAGCGACCGAGAGCCTGGACACCGTGGCCATTGCCGATGTGGATGGTGAAGTAGACGAAAGCAGCAAGAACAACAACACCCTCACCGTCAAGATCCAGGTCGTTGAGCCGGAGGCCCAACCGGAGACCGTCGTCATCCGCAGCGACGGCCGGTTGGACGGCTATGTGGTCAACGACGGCTCGGTCAACACCACGGAAAGCATCATCGCGGGCAACGGGACGGTGATCACCCCTACCGGTGAGCTGATAGCAAGGGGCTTTATGAGCTTTGATCTGTCGGGCATCCCCCACGGCGCGACCATCCAGGCGGTGGAGCTGCGCTTTTTCCAGGAAAAGGTGGAAGGCAACCCTTACGGCAAGTTGGGGAGCTTTGTCATTGATCACGTGGCCTATGGCGACGCATTGACCCCCGACGCCTTTGACGCGCCGACCCTGGCCACCCTGACGCCGCCTCAGCAGCCTTCTGCCGGGGCGTTGTACACCATCGGCGACAGCCTCCTTGCTTCGTGGGTGCAGGAAGACTTGGAAACCGGAAAATTCCAACTGCGCTTGCGCTTTACCGCCGAAGCCGATGGGGACGGGGATGAGGATTGGATCGCCATCGTGCCCGGCGGAGGCTTTGTCGGCTCCGGCAACGCGCCGCAGCTCACCGTCACCTACATCCCTTAGGCGGTTCGGGGGCCTTCCCCTGGGCGGCCTGCGAGTTTCGCAAAAGAGAAAAAATTTGAGGAGGACGAGAACATGAGAGCAATGACCAAAGAGAACCTACAAGCGGCCTTTGCCGGTGAAAGCCAGGCCCACATGAAATACCTGGCCTTTGCCGATCAGGCGGAAAAGGCAGGCAAACCCAACATCGCCCGCTTGTTCAAAGCCATCGCCTACGCCGAACAGGTCCACGCCATCAACCATCTGAGAGAGCTGGGCGGCATCGGCGACACGGTAGCCAATCTGGAGGCTGCCATTGCCGGGGAGACCTTTGAAGTTGAGGAGATGTATGCCGCCTACCTGGCCGTCGCCGAGTTGCAAGAGGAAAAAGGCGCGAAGAAGAGCATGACCTACGCCATTGAGGCGGAAAAGATCCACGCCGAAATGTACGGCGACGCCAAAAAGGCTGCCGAAGCCGATAAAGACATTGAGATCGGCAAGGTCTACATCTGCCCCGTGTGCGGCTACACCCACATCGGCGAGCCGCCCGAACGTTGCCCTGTGTGCAACATCAAGAGCGACAAATTCAAGGTATTCTAGTTTTGCCGAGTGCGACGCGTCCTTTTGGGCGCGTCGCACCTGCCCGCATCAACCATCATGCAACCGATCTTTCCTTTCACGGCCATCGTCGGTCAGGAGATGATGAAAACGGCGTTGATCCTCAACGCCATCAGCCCCAAGATCGGCGGCGTACTGATCCGGGGTGAGCGGGGCACGGCCAAATCCACGGCTGCCCGCGCGCTGGCCGCCCTGCTGCCCGAAATCGAAGTCGTCGCCGATTGCCCCTTCAGCTGTGACCCCCATCGCCCGGAGCGGCTGTGCGATCACTGCCGCGAGCGGGTGGAACGGGGCGAGACGCTGCCCGTCAGCCGCCGCCGCATTCGCTTTGTGGACCTGCCGGTCAGCGCGACGGAGGACCGGGTGGTGGGCACGCTGGACATCGAGACCGCCATCAAGACCGGGCGCAAAAAATTTGAACCGGGGGTGCTGGCCGCCGCCAACCGGGGCCTCCTTTACGTGGACGAAGTCAACCTGTTGGACGACCATGTGGTGGACCTGCTCCTCGATTCGGCGGCCATGGGCCGCAACGTCGTCGAGCGGGAGGGCATCTCCTTCAGCCACCCGGCCCGTTTCATCCTCGTCGGGACCATGAACCCGGAAGAGGGTGAGCTGCGGCCCCAACTGCTGGACCGTTTTGCCCTGTGCGTTGAGATCCGGGGCATCACCTCCCACGAAGCGCGGGTGGAGATTTTGGAGCGCACCGTTCAATTTGAAAGCGATCCGGAAGGATTCCGGGCCGAATGGGAGCCATACGAAGCGCGGCTTTCTGCCCAGATCGCCCGTGCCCGCGACCTGTTGCCCCGCGTAACCTACCAAGCCCGCGACCTCTATGCCATCGCCGAACTCACCACCAGTTTTGAAGTGGACGGTCACCGGGCCGACATCGTCATCCTCAAGGCCGCGTTAGCCCATGCCGCCTTGCGCTTTGCCCGCGACGGCGAAGAACCGGAGGAAATGGCCATCACCGACCTGGACATCCTGGCCGCTGCCGAGCTGGCCTTGCCCCATCGCCTCAAGCGGATGCCCTTCCAGGAGACGGAGGACCGCTTGGAGGAGCTTTCCACCCGCCTGCAAGAGGCCCGCCGCGAAGCGCAGGAGTCCGCCTCCTCCGGCGCGACCATGAGCGAGCCGGGCGCGGGAAAAAAAAAGATCTGAGCGAGGAGGATCAACCCCCTTCCTCTAACCGATTCGATGCGGCGGGCGCAGGTGCGCCCCTGCAGGGCCACATCGCCGATCCCCTGGGCGTGGGTGATGGACGCCAAGTGGATATGGTCGTGCCCATCGGCGAGGTCTTTCGCCCCCGTCGCGTCGAATCCCCCATGGACAAACTCACCCGCCACACCGCGGGCAAACGCTCCACCACCCGCACCGACCGCAAACGGGGGCGTTACATCCGCGCCAGACCTGCCGACGGTGACCTGAGCGACATCGCCCTGGATGCCACCATCCGTACCGCTGCCCTGCAGCAGGTGGAACGGGGCGTCGAACCGGGGCGGTTCCTCATCCTGCCCCGCGACGTGCAGAAAAAGGTGCGGGTGCGCCGCGCCGCCAACCTGATCCTCTTTGTGGTAGATGCCAGTTGGAGCATGGCCGGTTCCCAACGGATGGAAGCGACCAAGGGGGCCATCATGTCCTTGCTGGTGGATGCTTACCAAAAGCGCGACCGGGTGGGTTTGGTCGTCTTTCAAAAAGAGGAAGCGCAGTTGGTATTGCCTTTCACCTCCAGCGTGGAGCTGGCCCAGCGCGCCCTACGCCACCTGCCGGTGGGCGGCAAAACCCCCCTCTCTGCCGGGCTGATGCTTGCCTACCGCACCATCCGCCGCGAGATGCGCCTGCACCGTGAGGCGATGCCGTTGATGGTCCTGCTCACCGACGGAGCGGGTAACGTCTCTCTGACCAAAAACACCCCGCCCCAGGAAGAAGCCCACAGGATCGCGGACATGATCCGGCGGGCGGGCATCCATTCGGTAGTGATCAACATGGAACACGCCGCCTATGACCGGGGGCTGGCGGCCAAGCTCGCAGAGATCCTGGACGGGCCGTGCTACTGCCTGGCCGACCTCAAAGCGGCGGAGTTGGCCCGCACCGTGCGTCGGGAACTGGAATAACCTGCCTTACCCGTCTTCTGTAATATCCGCCACCTGCCCGCCCACCGCGCGGAGCAGGTCTTCCGTGGTCAGCTCCAACCCGGCGTCGTGCCGCCCTGCACTGGTGCTGACCCGTTCTTCTTCCAGGATGTGGGCGTCAATGTAGACGGGAAGGTTGGCCCGCCGTAGGCCAAAGGGGGCTACCGCCCCGATCCGGTAACCGGTGATGCGCGGCACGTCGGGATGGGGGGCCATCTCCAGTTTTTTGACGCCGACCAACCGGGCCAATTTCTTCAAACTCAGGCGTTTGTCCCCCCGCACCAGGGCGATGAGGTATCTGCCGTCGGGACGTTTCACCAACAGGGTTTTGACAACCCGGCGGAGCGCAACCCCCCGCTCCCGGGCCGCTTCCTCCGCATTCCTGGCACGGTGTGCCTGGCGCAACAGGCGATAGGGGATTTCCTTTTCATCTAGCTCGCGGATCGCGCGGGTTTTCACGTTTTTGGCCATCTTTGCGTCGCCATTCCCTTCCCACACCTGCAAGGTGAATGCGGTTTGGCAGAGGCCGTCATGGCTGCACTTGGCCGGAATCGGGGTCAACCATCAAAGAGGACACATCCACGGCCTCAAAGGCCGAGCCGGGAACCTGGTGCAGTTCCCCCAGCAGGTCGTTATCCCATCGTTCATCGGGCACGCCGCCGATGTACCAAGCCGAACCGTTATCGGCCAAGATGATGCCGTATTTTTTAAAAGCGCGGAGGATCACCTGCACCTCCGGCGCGAAACCGTCAATGTTGAAATCGGCTCTGAGACGGAAACGCTGGCCCATGGGCGGGTACTGCGATCCGGTCAGTGCAGAGGCGTCGTGGCGGGCAGGCCAAACATGCGCCCGGCGCGTCTGGGGCGCGGTAAAGCGGATGGCGTGGCGGATCTCACCGGCTGCGACCTCGTCGTAGCGGACCAAGCCGGGCAGAATGGGCAACCCGGCGGCATCGGCACTGGTCCAGCCGTCGGGGCGCAAAGCGTGGGAGGAAAGGTCAAAGATCGCGCCGGAACCGGCTTGCCAGCTCCCGTCGGCCTGGGGCCACGCGTCGTACAACTCATAGAGGGTGCAATTGTCGCGGTCCAGGACCAGCACGTGACGGTCGCCGTCGCTTTGCGGTCCGCCTTCAATGGGTGCATCGGTGGGGATGGGGTAAGGACCGGGATCGCTTTCATCCTCGTATGCAAAGGTGACGGCGACCTTTGGTTGATCGCCCGGCACATCTACGTAGGGGATGCCGATGGGGCTGCCGGAGCCGGGCGGCCATTCGCCGGAACCGAAATCGGCGTGCAGCGTCTCTTCTGCGCCGATGGTGGCGATGTAAGCATCGGAGTTGGGGTCCGGGGGCAGGTCGTCTATGGGGGTGTTCCAGATATTGTCGGCGGGGAAAACATCACAGCCGGCGATCTGGGGCGGTGGGTCGGATGATCTCCAATCTTTGAAAATCACGGGCAAATAGATCCAAGCACGGGGCGTGGGGGAAGGGATGGGGCGTGGCGTCGCCGTTGGTCGGGCTGCGTTCCATTCATAGGCCCCCACATCGGGCCGGGAGTCGCGGATCCAGCCGCGAAAGTCGTCGCCCGGCGCGCCCTCTGCCGTTCCGGCGTCAATGGCAGGGCTGTCGGCCGTCAGCCGAGCATCGAAGGCGTCCACATCCTCGTTGACCAGGGCGGGGGCCTGGCAGAGATCATGGCTCCCCATGGGGCAGAGATCGTCTTTGACATTGTAGATGAGGTTGTAGTCGGCGTTCACCGGGTCGGTGGGGAAGTTTTCCCGGTAGATCAAGCAGGTTCTTTCGCCCGGCGTGGTAAAATCCTCCTGACCGCGCAAGATGTTGTTCTGCAGGCGCACCCGTTCGGAGCCGTCGCAACTCCCCTCGCAGATCGCCTCTATCAGGCAGTCGCCTTCGCCGGTGATGGTGTTGTTGGTTGCCGTGACCTGTTCCCCGGCTTGGAGGTTGAGGGCCAGGGCATTTCCGTAGGCGCGGCAGTTGTCCACATTGTAGGTGAAGGATTGGCCCTCAAAGAAACCGCAGTTGCCGATGATGATAGAGTTCTCAATATGGGTGGGGCCGTTGGTCTTGATCTGATTACCGGCGTTACCTTCGGCGATGGTACGGCGGATGGTGATGCTCCCTCCCAACCGATGGTAGAGCAGGTCCAGACCGTCGGAGGTGTTGTGCAAAAAGGCCGAATCCTCAATGATCCAGTCGCCGCCGGTAGCCCCTGTGCCCACGCCGTCGCCATAGCCGCCCGCCGTTTGTGCCCAGCAGCCGGTGGGTTGCCCGCCGGGATAGGTTTCGGCGCAGCCGTTCCACTCTACCGTCCAGCGGCGGAAGGTGAGCGTTCCGCCGTTTGTGTCATCGCCGTCCAGGTCGCCATCCCAGCCGACCCAACCGTTGCCCGCGAGGCGCACATCTTCGACGGTCCAATCGGTGAGCCTACCGGCCCAGATACCGGCGTGGGCCAGGCCGTGGATGTTCAGATGGCGCAGGGTGATGTTTTCCGCATCGGCGGCGTAGAGGCCCACCGCTGCCCAGTCGCCGAAGGGGGAGGTGTCGCGCTCGCAGGCCAGGTCGGGGTCGGCGTGGAATTCAACACAGCCGGAGTGATCGGTAATCTCCAAGCAGGCGATTTCGGCGTTGTCCGTGCCTTCCAGGTTGAGGATGAACCAGGGCCGCTCTGCCCCCCATAGCTGAGGTGGGGCGGGGCAGCCGTCATCCCAGCCTTCGCCGAGGATGCGGGTCGGATGGGCGGCGTCGGGGCCGCCGGGGATAGGGGGCATGTGGCAATCGTAGGCGAGATCGGCTTCGCAAGCATCGGCCCCCGGCGCGCCGTACCCCATACGGTACGTTCCTGCACCGATGATAAGGGTATCGCCCCCGGTGATGCGCGGTGGACCGCCGGGCGGCAAGGCGCGGAAGGGATGATCCCAGGCGCAAGGCCGGTTCGTCCCGCTGCCGGGGTAAGGGGCGTTGACCAAGCCGGTACATTGGGTCGTATCCCCGCCGTCGGGTCGGACGTAGTAGACGGTGGCTTGGGAAAAGGTGGGGGCGACCGCTCCGGGCCGGAGGGAGAGAAAGAGGAGGGAAAGCATCAAGATCGGGAGTTTCGCCAGGCCCGACACTGCCCTCGGCGTACCCCGGCCCGTCGGGTCGCACGCGACTTGTGATCTGCCGCGGGTGCGGGAATTGGATCTGCCGATTTTGTTCATTGAGCCTCCTTTTCGGCTCGCGCCGGTATGCTCCGGCGTTGCCCTGCTTGTGGGAACGCCGAAGGCACGGGGGAGATCGCGTGAAATCAGAGGTGGATTGCCCGGCCGAACACGGCGTGGGCCGCTTCCATGAGCGTTTCGCTTAGGGTCGGATGGGCATGGACGGTGCGGGCGATCTCCTCCGGCGTCAGTTCCCAGGTGCGGGCCAGTACCAGTTCGGGCAGCAGCTCCGTCACCTCCGGGCCGACCAGGTGCGCGCCCAAAATCTCGCCGTGGCGGGCGTCGGCCACGATCTTGACGAACCCTTCGTGCTCGCCCAAAGCCAGGGCCTTGCCGCTTGCCAGGAAGGGGAAGCGGCCTACGCGGACCTCATACCCCCGTTCGGTGGCCTGCGCTTCGGTCAGGCCGAAGCCGGCCACTTGGGGTTGGCAATAGGTACACCGGGGCATCATTTCATACTCCAACCGAACCGGTTCCCGCCCGGCGATGGATTCGGCGGCGACAACGCCTTGTGCCGAAGCGACGTGCGCCAGGGCCAGCTTGCCGGTCAGGTCGCCGATGGCATAGATGCCCGGCACATTGGTCCGCATCTGCTCATCCACGACGACGTAGCCCCTCTCGGTCCGCACGCCGACCGTCTCCAACCCCACATCCTCGCCGTTGGGCCGGACACCGATGGCGATGAGCACCCGTTCGGCCTCCAGCCATTGCGTCCCTTTTCTGCCGGAAACGCGCACCCGCACGCCTCCGTCGCCCGTTTCCACCGCCTCCAGGCGGGTAGAAGTCAACAGTTTGACCTTGCGTCGCTTGAAGGCGCGCTCCACCACCCTGCTGACCTCCGCGTCCTCCAGAGGGAGGACGCGGGGCAACATCTCTACGACGGTGATGTCGGCTCCGTAGCTGCGCCAGATGTGGGCAAACTCCATGCCGATAGGGCCTGCGCCGATGATGATGGCCGAGCGGGGCAGTTCGCGCAGGACAATGGCCTGGCGGTAGGTCATCACCCGTTCGCCGTCCGGTTCTATGCCGGGCAGCGACCGCGGTCGCCCACCGGTCGCCAAAATGATCCGGTCCGTTTGGATGGTGTGCCGACCGCCGTCGCGCAACGCAACATGGACCGTCCGGGCCGACCGAAGCACGCCGTGCCCTTCAATGACCGCGATCCCGTTCTTGCGCATCAACGCACCGATGCCCTTGACCAACCGTGCCGATACCCGTCGGCTGCGGTCCACCGCGGCACCGTAATCGGCCCGGAACCCTTCCAGGGTGAACCCAAACTCCTTGCCCTTTCCCAAAAGGGAAATGACCTGAGCATTGCGCAGCAGGGCCTTGGTGGGGATGCAGCCCCAGTTGAGGCAGACGCCGCCCAGGTGCTCTCTTTCCACCAGGGCGACCCGCATTCCCAGCTGGGCAGCGCGGATGGCGGCCACATAGCCGCCCGGCCCCCCACCGATAACGGTGACATCGTACTTTTCCATAAAACATCCTCCTGATGGCAATGACCGGTTCCTCCGGTACGCGGTCATTATAGCACATCTGGCCGAGAATGCATACCTTCCTTGGTCCTGCAGGGCACCTGCCCGATTCCGGCTTGCCCCCATTTGACAGATCGGCTGTTCTGCCCTACACTTGCCCCATGATGGGAGAAAACGAGCGGATAGACCTACATACCCATTCGTTTTTCAGCGACGGTGACCTACTGCCCAGCGAACTGCTGCGCCGCGCCGAAGTTATGGGCTACGGCGTGTTGGCCATCACCGATCACGCCGACGCTTCCAATCTGGAGGCGTTGCTGGCCCGGTTGACCCGTTTTGCCCGCGCCGGTGTGGAAGGCTTCCGGGTGACCTTCTTGCCCGGCGTTGAATTGACCCACGTGCCGCCGGTCCAGATCGCGCCGTTGGCCCGCCGCGCCCGTGAGCTGGGGGCACGCATCGTCGTCGTCCACGGCGAAACCCCCGTCGAGCCGGTGGCCCCCGGCACAAACCGTGCCGCCGTCGAGTGCCCCGATGTAGACATCTTGGCCCATCCAGGCTTCATCACCCCGGAGGAAGCGGCCCTGGCCGCCGCCAACGGCGTCGCTTTGGAGATCACCTCGCGGGGAGGGCACAACCGCACCAACGGCCACGTGGCCCGCATCGCCTCGGAAGTGGGCGCACCCTTGCTGGTCAACACCGATACCCACAGCCCCGCCGATATGATTGATCAGGATGAAGCGTGGCGGGTGGCCCTGGGGGCAGGGCTGACCGATGAGCAAGCCTTTGCAGCCCTGGTAACCAATGCCCGAAACCTGGTCAATCGGGTCCGTCGCCGCACCCTTTACCGCACAATCTGAACACCCATCGGAAAGGAAGGAAATCTTGACGCAACCGACGTATCCCACCGTCTCTGTGACCTGTCCCAATTGTCATACCCGCTTTGCCGTACCGGTCGTCGGCCTTATTGATGTCGGCCAAAACCCCGGAGCCAAATTCTTGCTTTTGAGCGGTCAGATCAACGTTGCCGTCTGTCCCCGGTGCGGAACCGGTGGGAGGCTGGCCGTCCCCCTGGTCTACCACGACCCGGAAAAGGAGCTGTTTCTGACCTATATCCCCGCCGAAATGGGCCTGCCGGAGACGGAACAGCAGCGCATCATCGGCGAGATGACCAACACCGTCATCTCCCGCCTGCCACCGGAGCAGCGTAAGGGCTATCTGCTGCGGCCCCGTAACTTTTTCCGGCTGGAGACCATGATTGAAGAGATCCTCAAGGCCGACGGCATCACCCCGGAGATGCTCCAGGCCCATCAGGCCCGCCTGGACCTGCTCAACCGGCTGATGCAGGCCGCCGATGCCGAGGCCCGCCGCCTCATCGCCCAGGAGAATGACGGGCTGATCGACGAAGAATTCTTCCGTCTGTTGCAGGCCAACGTGGAACTTTCCTACGAAGGCGGTTCGGAAGAGACCCGTCAGCGGCTGCTGGCCCTGCGCCGCGAGCTGCTGGAATGGACGACCGTCGGTCGTGAGATCGCCGAGCAAGAGGAAGCCATCCGCGATCTGGGGGAGCGCATCGACCGGAAGGGCCTGTTGGAGAAGCTGATCGCCGCCGCCCGCGACCAGGCTCAAGCGCGGATCAAGGCGATGGTCGCCGTGGGCCGTCCCATCATTGATTACCTTTTCTATCAGCAATTGGCCGAGCAGATTGAAGCCGCCGAGGCCGCAGGAGACGAAGAGGAAGCGTCCCTGTTGCGCTCTCTGCGGGAGACCATCCTGGAGCTGACCGATAAGCTAGACGCCGAAGCGCGGGAGGAGATCGCCCTGCGGGAGCAGCTCCTCCAACAAATCGTCGCCAGTGATGACGTTGAGCAAGCGGTGATGGCCAATCTGCTCAACATAGACGAACTGTTCCTCTATGTCCTGGAAAACAGCATCCAGGCTGCCGAGCAGGCCGGTCGGCAGGAACAGGCCAAAAAGTTGTCACAGGTCGGGGACGTTCTGATGCGGGTCATCCGGGAAAGCCAGCCCTTTGAAGTGCGCCTGATCAACCAACTGCTGGAAGCCGATTACCCGGAAGGGACCCAAGCCCTGCTCCATGAGCACCGCGCCCGCCTCAACGAGCAGGTGCTGGAACTGATGGGCGTGATTGCCGACGATATGTTGCGGAAAGGGCAAGGCGACCTGGCCCACAAGATGTTGCAGATCCGGGAACAGGCGCAAAAGATGCTCTAAAGAGCGAGGGCAGGCCCCGGACCTGCCCTCGCTCATGTGGCGTTTTCCAGCCGGAAGCCGTGGCCGCGTACCGTGACCACATATTGGGTATCCGGATCCACCTCGGCCAAACGTTCGCGCAGGCGGCGTGCCAGGGCGTCAATGGCCTGTTCCGAAATGCCGTCCCGGTCATCCTCCGGCCAAACCGCTTCCACAACCTCATCCCGGCTGTATACCCGGCCCGGCTCCTGATACAGCAGGGCCAACAGGCGGTACTGGGCCACGGAAAGGGGCGGGTCCAATTCCTTGCCCGCAACCCACACCCTTTTGCTGTCCAGGTCCATGCGCAGTCCTCGTTGCATTTCGTTGAGCAACACCGGGGCGGTAGCATCGGCCCCCACAAAGGCCAGCTTACAACACAAGGCGATCTGAATCTCGTCCCCATCCTGCAGAACGTGCGCCCCCCGCAGCTCCTGACCGTTGACAAAGGTTCCGTTTTTGGAGTTGAGGTCTTGCAGAAGGTACTGGTCGCCTTCCACGGTGATCGCGGCGTGTCGCCGCGAGACTTGGCGATCCGGGATCACCACATCGCATTGAGCATCCCGCCCCATCAGCAAGATGGGTTGATCTACGAAATAGCGTTTACCCGGTGTCGGCCCTTCCACCATCAACAGCATGGGTACTTCCGAAACCATGTTGCGCCTCCTTCATCTTGACAAGAACCTTGTTCTGCGCTAATCTACACGCCGGGAACCGGCACGGCTGCGTGCCGTCCCCTTGCGAATTACGTGGCAATCGCCCCGGCGGCTTGTGGGAGCGAAAATCTGCCGAGATTGGGGAGCCGATCCTTTGGCCAAGACACTGGCACCCGGAACCGTCCTGCGGGGACGGTACAAAATTGTTGAGCTGGTAGGCCGGGGGGGCATGGGGGCAACCTACCGAGCCGAAGACCTGCGTCTGAAAGGGCGGTTCTGTGCCGTCAAGGAGGCCCTGCCCGACCCCGACGCCTCTCCACAAGAACTGGCCCAGAGCCGCAAGCAGTTTTACGAAGAGGCCAGCACCCTGGCCCGCCTGGATCACCCCAATTTGCCCAAAGTATCCGACTATTTTTCCGAAGGCGACCGCGATTACCTGGTCATGGATTTCGTCCCCGGTCAGGACCTGAAAGAGATTTTGACCAACGCCCTGCGCGAAGGCCATCCCCTCTCGGAGCGGCAGGTCTTGACCTGGGCCGATCAGCTATGCGATGCCCTGGAGTACATGCATTCCCAAGACCCGCCGGTGCTCCACCGGGACATCAAGCCCAGCAACATCAAGGTTACGCCCTCCGGCGTGGTCAAACTGGTGGATTTTGGATTGGTCAAGGTTCTGCTCCCCGACGACCAACGCACGATCACCGTTGTTCAAGGGCGGGGCACGGTCCAATACATTCCCCTGGAGCAGTACGGCGGCGACACCGGCCACACCGACGCCCGCTCCGACATCTATTCCCTCGGAGCAACCCTTTATCATCTGCTGACCGGGCGACCGCCCCTGGATGCCAAACAGCGTTTTCTCAAGCCCAATTCTCTGCCCGCGCCGCGCAGCCTCAACCCGGAGATCTCCCCCCAGACCGAACAGGCTATTTTGTGGAGTTTGGCAATGCATCCGGACGACCGTCCTGCCAGCATTGCCGAGCTACGGGATGCCCTCTTTGCCCCCGGCCCCCTCAGCCGGGCCGCCCGCCATCTCTTTGACCGGGAAGAGGTGGTGGTGCGGCTGATGCGTGCCAACCGCTGGCTGCTGGCCTTGTTGCTGGCCCTGTTTTTGGCCGCCGTTTACTTGACCGCCCACCCCACCTATATTCCCCCGGAACCGACGCCCACTCCGACGGTTACGGCAACTGCCCTCCCCACCGCCACGGCGACGGCCACCCCACGTCCTACCCCTACGGCCACACCGACCGTTACCCCCACGCCGACCATCACGCCCACACCGTGGCTGCGATAGCGACCCGCCGGGGCATCAGCCCACCAGCTCCAGAACCTCCCAAAGATCGCGGATCTCGTAGCGGAGTGCTACGTCCGGCGGGCGGGGTTTCCCTTTGGGGTTGAACCAGCAGGTGTCGATCCCAAAGGCATTTCCCCCTTGAATGTCGGAAGTCAGGCCGTCGCCGATGATGAGAACCCGGTCTTTGGGCGGGTTGCCCATGGCCTGGAAGGCGATCTCAAAGATGGCCGGATCGGGTTTGGCGACGCCCACTTCGCCCGAAATGATCCACGGGGAAAGGTATCTGCCGATGGAAGAGCGGCGGAAGCGAGGGCGTTGCACATCGGCCAAGCCGTTGGTGATCAACGCCATGCCGATTCGCCCGTGCAGGGTGCGGAGCAGTTGCTCCGCCCCGTCAGTGAGGAAGGTTGCTTCGGCCAGGTGGGTCAGGTAGCGGCGGCCGAACGCATCGGCGTCGAGGGCCGGTCCGACCGCCTCAAAGAGGCGGACAAATCGTTCTGTGCGCAATCGGTCTTGGTCAATCCGTCCCTTTTCATAATCCCGCCAAAGGGCGGCGTTGATGCGCCGGTAGGCGGCGGCATACTCGGCCCGGAACGGCCAACCGAACGCCTTAAACGTCCGGCGTAGGGCCGTCATCTCGGCACGGTCGTAATCAAACAGGGTTCCATCGGCGTCAAAGAGCAGCCAACGGTAGCGCATTGTGCCTCATCCCGTCATCTTGCAAATCTCTTGCGGAATCTGAACACACCGACGGCGAAAAAGGCCACGCCCAGGGCCGACGTGATGACGACCGTCAGCAGGATGTCGCCGGTGAGCGAGCCATCACCGCTTAGGAGCAGCTGCCAACCACGCACACCCCACCCCTGGGGCGTGAATAGGGACAGGGTGTTGGCCGCATCCCCCGTGCCCGGTGCGCTGCCCGCAAATATGCCTGCCATGCCCACCATGCCCAAGACCGTCAGCACCCCACCCAAGGCGACACCGGCCTGCCGCGTGTTCCGGAGCAATGAGATGAAAAAGATGCCGAAACCGGCGGCTACGATGATCAGACCGCCTGCCACCAGGACGACCGATAGCGGCTTCCCCCAGGGAATCCCGAAAAGCAGCGCGGTGGCGACCAACAGTACCGTCACCTGAACGGTCAGGATGAGGAAGGTGGAGATGAACTTGCCCCCCAAGATGGTGGAGGGGCGGGTAGGTGTGGTAAAAAGTCTGGACAGCGTGCCGTTTTCCTCTTCCCGCAGGATGGATTGGGCCGAGGCTGCGCCGGTGAAGAAAACATAAAAGACCATCATGCCCGCCGTGATGGAACCGATCATCCGGGCCAATTGATCGCCATCCGTTTCCCCACCATCGCCGGGAGACCGGACCTCCAGGATGGGATTTTCCTCCCGTTGGTATTGATCCCCCAACCGGCGCGACCAGTCGGCATACCGTTGGGTGATTTCGGCCAGCAAGGAGGCATCCACCGTCACCCCTCGTTCTCCCAGTTGCTCGGAGGCCGCCATCACGGCAATCTGGGAACCGGCCAACCCATCCACCACCTGGGAGATAAGCCCTTTGACGATGTTCGGCCCCAAGGTGAGGGTAGGGTCTTGGTATACCTCCACCGTGGCCTGCTGTTGGGAAAAAAGAGAGGCCGTCAGCCCCGGTGGGATGATGACGGCCACCGCCGCTTCCTGCCGGTCCACGGCGGCGCGGGCAGCGGCGGCATCGGGGGCTTCCGTCACGATCAAAACGTCGGGGAGGGAGCTTTGCAACGTATCTACCAGCAGCTGCCCTGCGGAAAAGCCCCCCTGTCCTTCATCCCGGTTTACCACCACGACCTGCGTCACCGGCAACTCAACTTTGCCCTCGGAGGCCGAACCTCCGAAGGCGAAATAAAAAAGGCCGGATGTCAGCAGCGGCAAGGCCAGGCCAAAAACCAGAAATGCCATGCTTCGAAAAGCCTGGCGCAGATCCTTAAAGGCAACGTCCAACGCTTTCATGGGTTCTCCCGGCAACTGCAAGCCTTACTCCGCGTCACGTATCCCGCAACGCCCGACCGGTCAGGTGCAAAAAGACCGCTTCCAGGTTCGGTTCCCGGATCTGAACCGAGGTGATGCGCACGCCGACCTCCGTTGCCGCCTCAAAAAGGCGGGGCAGGGCCAGGTTGCTATCGTCCACCAACAAGGTGGCACTTCCATCCTCTGTCGAAACCTGATGGACGCCCTCCGTCGCCCGCCAACGGTCCACAACCAGCTCCGCATCGGCGTTGAGGGTCAGGTCAATGCGGTCCAGCTCCCCCACGATTTTGACCAGCTCCTCATGGGTTCCGTAGGCGATCACCCGCCCCCGGTCCATGATGGCAATGTGGTCGGAAAGCTCCTGGGCTTCCTCCATGTAGTGGGTTGTGTAGAGGACGGTCATCCCCCGGCGGTTGAACTCTTTGACGCCGTCCAAGATGTTGCGGCGGCTCTGGGGGTCAATGCCCACCGTCGGCTCGTCCATGATGAGGATGGGCGGGCGGTGCAGCAGGGCAATGCCGATGTTCAGGCGCCGTTTCATCCCCCCGGAAAATTTGCTCACACGTCCCTTTTGCCGCTCGGTCAGGCCGACGATCTCCAAGACTTCCTCCACCCGCCGCTTGAGGGCCGCGCCGCGCAGGCCGTACATCTTGCCCCAAAAATCCAGGTTCTCGCGGGCGGAAAGGTCTTCATAGAGGGCGATCTCCTGGGGAACGACGCCGATGGACGCCTTGACCGCCATCGGCTCGCGGCGGATCGAATGGCCCATTACCAGGGCGTCCCCCTGGGTCGGTTCCAGGAGGCAGGCGAGCATGGAGATCGTCGTGCTCTTGCCCGCGCCGTTGGGTCCTAACAGGCTAAAGATCTCGCCTTTCTGAACGTCAAAACTTACGCCCCGGACGGCGTACACCTCGCCGAAATCTTTGTGCAGGTCCTGTACCTGAATCGCCTTGTCCATCTTTATTCCCTTCCGGAAGAGATACGACGGTGATCGGTTCTCCGTCCTCGCCGTGTCCCCTAGGTCGCACCCGCGGCCATGGTGTCCAACGCCAATTCCAATTCGGCCAGGGTGCGGGTGAGGCGGCAGGCCGGGGTGTTGCGCCCCTGCCGGTCGCAGAGCGGCCGACGGGCTTCCAGCACGCGGCGGACGACCTCCGGGTCGTAGCCCGATTCGCGGATTTCGGCCAGCTCCGAAATGACCAGCCGCCGACTGAGGGGGATGCCGTGGCGGGCCAAGATTGCTTTGTAATGGGCATAGTCTTCGGCCAGGTCCAGCGTCACCGACTCAAAGCCGTGGCGGGCAACCGTCAGCCGCGCCGAGTAACGCATGATGTTGTAGAAGAACATCTGATAGTCATCGGGGCGGGGTTCGATGAGGATCACGTCCACGTCCGGGTGCTGACGGCGCAGCTGCTTGACGTGGTAGTGCAGGCCGGAATGCATCATGATCCGCAGCATTTGGGAGGCGATGAATTGGGCGCCC
>CAZQKE010000046.1:0-13847 GCA_964593865.1 uncultured Anaerolineaceae bacterium
TGTTGACCTACCCGCCCCTCATTGAAGCGGGAATTGCCGATGACATCCGACGGTGCTTGGTTTCGGGCGAGGTGGTTATCTCGGAACGCCCCTACACCAGCAAATGGGGCAAGTCCGTGCATCTACGGTTGCATTTGACCCCCATTGCCGATAAAGAAGGAAAGATACACCTGGTCCAGATCATTGCCGAAGACATCACCAAGCGCAAAAAGGCCGAAGCCGAACTGCGCAAGCTCACCCAGGCTGTTGAACAAAGCGCGAACGTAGTTGTTATCACCGATGTTGAGGGAAACATAGAATATGTCAATCCCAAGTTCGTCCGGGTCACAGGCTACACGGAGGAGGAGGCGATAGGCCAGAACCCCCGCATCCTCAAATCGGGCGAACACAGCGAAGAATTTTACCGCAACCTGTGGCAGACCATCACCGCCGGGCGGGAATGGCGCGGCGAGTTCCATAACAAGCGCAAGGACGGTTCTCTTTACTGGGAACGAGCTTCCATCGCCCCGGTCTATGATGATGAAGGGAGAATCACCCACTTTATCGCCGTCAAAGAGGACATCACCGCCCAGAAGGAGGCGGAAGAGGCGCTGCATCGCTATACCGAGCGGGTGCTGGCCCTCTATGAGATCAGCCAGGACATTCTCCATGCCCGTTCGCCGGAAGCCATTGCCAAAGCCGCCCTGCGTCGCCTGCGCAATCTGCTTCCTTGCCGAATGGCAGGCGTGCTCGAATTCCGCCCTTCCGATTCTACGGCGCGAATGCTGGCTTCTTATAGCGAAGGGGCTTCTCGCCTGGGAACCGGTTTCCTCTTCCCTTTACATGCCTTTGATACCGAAAGGCTGGAAACCGGTCACCCCTGGCTCATCCGGGATACCGCGGCTTTGTCGGATTGGCCTCAGCTCAGCCAGATCCTGTACAAGCAAGGGATCCGATCCTTCTTGGTCGTACCTCTCATCGTTCAGGGCCAACTTTTGGGCGTCTTGGGGGCAGGCAGTGCCTCCTCCGATGCCTTTACCGAGGAGCATGTGGAGGTAGCCATTCAGGCCGCTTCCATGCTGGCCGTTGCCATTCAGCAGGCCCGCCTCTATGAGCAAACGCAACGCGACGCCGTCACCAAAGCCGATTTGCTCAAGGAGGTCAACCATCGGGTCAAGAACAATCTGATGGCCATCGGCGGACTGCTCCTGGCCGAACAACGCTATGCTCCTGCCGAAAGCCGCGACGCGGTACGGACGGCCATGCAGCGCCTGCTGCAACGCATTGAAGGGCTGGCCCAAGTGCATACCATGCTTTCGGCCTCCCAATGGTCACCTCTGCCCCTGAGTGAGATGACCTCCCGCCTGATCCACACCGCCCTGAACGCCCTCCCGCCCGACCGCCAGGTAGAGGTTGACATCTCTCCCTCTCCGGTTGAAGTTTCACCCCGCCAGGCCAGCAATTTGGCCTTGATCATCAACGAACTGGTGACAAACAGCATCAAGTATGCGGTACAACCGAGTCGGCCCACCCGGATCGCGGTGCACATTGCCCAGGAAGGGGACGAGATCGTCTTTGAGTACCGGGATAACGGTCCCGGCTATCCAGAAGATGTGCTCCGCCTGGAACGGCACGATGTGGGCATGTACTTGATCCAACGCACGGTGCAGTTGACATTGAACGGTACACTGAATTTGCACAATGACGGTGGAGCGGTGACAACCATCCGCTTCAAAGTGGAAGAGAGGACGACAACATGAGCGAACCTGTGCGCGTGCTGGTTGTAGACGATGATGCCCTGGTCAGCGCCATGATCCAGGATCAGCTGGAGACGCTGGGTTATACCGTCGTCGGCGAGGCGGCCAACGGGCGACAAGCCATCTCAATGGCCCAAGAGCTGCGCCCCGATGTGATCTTGATGGATATAAGAATGCCGGAGATGGGCGGCATTGAGGCGGCGCAACGTATCCAGGAATGCTGTCCTACTCCGGTAGTCATCCTGACCGCTTTTGAATCGCCCGAACTGGTCCGCGATGCCAGCAAAGCCGGTGTGGGGGCGTATTTGGTCAAACCGGCCAATATGCGCGAGCTGGAACGGGCCATCACCATCGCCCGCGCCCGCTTTGATGACCTGATGGAGCTGCGTCGCCTGAACGCCGCGTTGGAACAAGAGATCGCCGAGCGAAAACGGGTAGAAGCGTCGTTGCGCGAATCGGAATCCCGCTACCGGGCCGTGGCCGAGACGGCCGTCGACGCCATCATTACGGTCAATAACGACGGGCAGATCGTTTCCTGGAATCGGGGGGCGCAAAATATTTTTGGCTATCGGGCGGAAGAGGTCTTGAATCAGAATCTGGATATGCTTCTGCCTGTCAGGTGCAGAGGTTCTCACCATCGGGGGATGGACGAATTGCGCGCCACCGGCAAATGCCATATCGCCGGGGGGATGGTGGAAGTGCAGGGTTTGCGGAAGGATGGTACCGAATTCCCCATGGAGCTTTCCCTTGCTTCCTGGCAAGCCGGCGGCGAAACGTTCTACACGGCCATCATCCGCGACATCGCCGAGCGCAAGGAGGCGGAAGCCGAGTTGCGCAAGCTCACCCTGGCCGTGGAACAGAGCGCAAATTCAATCATCATCACCGACCTGGAAGGGCGTATTGAGTACGTCAATCCCAAATTTGTCGAAACCACCGGCTACACCCTGGAGGAGGTGCGGGGGCAAACCCCCGGCATCCTCAAGTCCGGCGATCAAGATGACGAATTTTACGAGGATTTGTGGACCACAATCCGGGCAGGCTGCGAATGGCATGGTGAGTTCCACAACAAGCGCAAGGACGGCACATTTTTTTGGGAACAGGCGACCATCGCTCCCGTTTACGACCCTGACGGGAAGATGACCCACTTTATCGCCATCAAAGAGGACATCACCGCCCGCAAGGAAGCAGAAGAAGCCCTGCAACAGGAGCGCAACCTGTTGCGAACTCTGATTGACACCCTGCCCGATCTGATCCTGGTCAAAGATCTCCAGGGGCGGTTTATCTTGGTCAACAAGGCGTTGGCCCGGATCGCCGGTGCTTCTTCGCCGGAAGAGATGATCGGCAAGACCGAATTCGATTACGTTCCCCGTGAGATTGCTTCCGAATTCTGGGAACTTGAGCAGGAGATCTTGCGCACCGGAGAACCTATCATAAACCGCATGGAACAGAGCATCACCCCCTCCGGCGAAGTCAAATGGATTCTGACATCCAAAGTGCCCTTTTACGACTCCCAGGGCGAGATCGCCGGGGTGGTGGGCATTGCCCGCGATGTGACTGCGCTCAAAGAAGCAGAAGAGCAGCTCCGTCGCTATGCTCAACAGTTGGAAGAGCAAAACGCCGAATTGGACGCCTTTGCCCACACCGTCGCCCACGACCTCAAGAATCCGGTGAACGTCTTTCTGGGCTATGCTTCCATGCTGGAAAAAGAGTGGGAAAGCATATCACCCGATACACGGCAGAAGTTCCTCCACATTCTGGTCCAGCAAGGGCACAAGATGAACACCATCATCAACGAGTTGCTCCTTTTGGCCAGCGTGCGGGAGGTGGAGGAGGTTGACCGTCGGCCTTTGGATATGGAAGTGATCGTGGATGAGGCTCTCTCTCAGCTTCACTACCTGATCAAAGAGTTCCAAGCCGAAGTGATTCTACCGGAACGATGGCCTCAGGCCGTAGGGCACGCCCCCTGGGTGGAGGCTATGTGGGTCAACTATATCAGCAACGCCATCAAATACGGTGGAAGACCGCCCCGCGTAGAGTTGGGAGCGGATGTGGTGCAAGGGGAGGGTGAAACCCCGGCCACGGTCCGCTTCTGGGTGCGCGATAACGGTCCCGGCCTTTCGCCGGAGGAGCAGAACCGTCTCTTTACGCCCTTTGAGCGGCTTCACAAGGCCCGTGCAGAGGGTCACGGCCTGGGCCTGTGCATCGTGCAGCGCATTGCGGGCAAATTGGGCGGCCAAGTAGGGGTGGAAAGCGAGCCTGGGCAGGGTAGTACCTTCTACTTTGTCCTGCCTGCCGCTTGATGTGCCGAGCGGGCCGTCCACGAATGGGGCACAAATGCACAGGTGCGCCCGGCTTATGCCGTCTTTTTCCTTCGCGGCCTTTGCGGTCCAAATCGCGCGTAGGCAGACGCCCGGCCTCAGGCCCGGAGGGGGCGACGCAAATCGCCTTCTTTATGCGTAAATGTAGTCATCTTATGGGGAGATCGCGCTGAAAAAGGAAAAATTGTACGAAATCATCGCCGGGCTGGGCAGTGTGGCCGTTGCCTATTCCGGCGGGACCGACAGTAGCTACCTACTGGCCGTCTGTCTGGACGTGCTGGGGGCGGGGCGGGTGTTGGCCCTGACCGCCGATTCGCCGCTGACGCCCCGCCGTGAGCTGGAGGAGGCCCGTGCCCTGGCCCGGCAGTTGGGTGTCCGTCACCTCGTTCTGCCCGGTGACGACCTGGGTAACCCGAACATCGTCGCCAATCCGCCCGACCGCTGCTACCATTGCAAATTCGGTCGCTTTGATGCCCTCCGGCGGGTTGCCCGCGCCGAGGGCTTGGCCCATCTTGTCCACGGTGAAAACGCCGACGACGTGGGCGATTACCGTCCCGGCAGCCGCGCCGCCGAGGAGTTGGGTGTCCGTGCTCCCCTCCGCGAGGCCGGGCTGACCAAAGAGGAGATTCGCGCCCTGGCCCGGCAGCGGGGCTTGCCCAATTGGAACCGTCCTGCCAACGCCTGTCTGGCCACCCGCTTCCCCTACGGTACAACCCTCACCGTCGAGGGGCTGGCCCGCGTCGAGGCTGCCGAAGAGGCGTTGCGGGCCGCTTGGCAGATCGCGCAACTGCGCCTCCGCGACCACGGATCTGTGGCCCGCATTGAGGTCCCGCCGGGAGAGATCGCCCGTTTGGCCCGACCGGAGAACCGCGCCGTTGCCGTCAAAAAGTTGCGGCGGTTGGGCTACCGCTACGTTACCCTGGACCTGATGGGCTATCGTATGGGGAGTTTGAACGATGAACTGGAGTCTGCACGATGATCTATCCGCTGCCGCCCGCCCCGACCTGGACCGCCAAGCCCGCAAGGGTGTGCCGGAAGTCATCATTGCCGAGCGCAAAACGGTTGCGCAATCGCTGGAGATCGCCCGCCGCTTTTTGGAAGCGACGGGGCGGGCCATCTTGAGCCGTGTCCCTCCGGAGTTGGAAGCGCGGCTGCCTACGGCCTTTGAAGGAGAAGCAACGCTGGAATGGTTCCCCGCTCCCCGTGCTGCCGTCTTGCGCCGCCCCGGTTTCGTCCAACCTTCCGGCGGCGGGCGGGTGGGAATTTTGACCGCCGGTACGTCGGACATCCCCTGGGCGGAGGAAGCGGCCCTCCTTTGCCGGGAGATGGGCTGCCGGGTGCATACGGCCTATGATGTGGGTGTGGCCGGTATCCATCGCCTTTGGGAGCCGTTGCGTTTTTTGCTGGATGAAGTCCGGGTGGACGTGCTCATCGTCGCTGCCGGGATGGACGGTGCGTTGCCGTCGGTCGTCTCCGGCTTGGTAGATGTGCCGGTCATCGGCTTGCCGACCTCGGTGGGCTATGGCTTGGGCGGGCGGGGGGAGGCTGCGCTGCTCTCTATGCTCCAGACCTGTGCGCCGGGGATGGCCGTGGTGAACATAGATAACGGCATCGGTGCGGGGGCTATGGCCGGTCTAATCGCCAACCGGGTGGGGGCGGTGCGCGGTGCTTGACCGTACCGTGCTACGGCAGCTCAAACGTTTCGCGCAGGGCAATCAGGCTCTTTTCTAGATCGTCGGAATCGATGACGCAGGAAACGGTGGAGATAGAGGTACTGATCGCCAAGATGTTGATATTTCGTTCGGCCAGGGCCTGGAACATCTTGCCGGCAATGCCGGGCCGCTCGCGGAAATCGGGGCCAAAGATGGAGACGATGGCGGCTTCCGGGTGAGAAATGACCTTCCCGGCATCCAACTCCGGCGCGATCTTTTGGACGATCTCCAATGCCACGTCGCTGTCGTCCCGGTCCACACACAAGGCCACCTGATCCCGTTGGTCCTGGTCGATGCACTGGACGATGAACTGCACATTGATCCCCCGATCTCCCAGGCCGTTGAGGATCGCTGCGGCGATGCCGGGCCGGTCCGGAACTGCGGCCACGTTGAGCAACGCCAGATGTGCGTTCTGCATAATCCCGCCGATACGCGTTTTCTCCATCTTGCCCTCCTCCTTGTTCCGTGAGGTGACGTTATCTTCCCTACCGGCGCGATTATAGCACAGAAGAGGGGTAGAGTCAATCTTTTTGCTCAAATGCGGGTTTCCCGTCCGTTTCCATTTGCCACCCCCGCCGGAACGTGGTATAATCGCCCGGCCTAAGAACCAAAGGGAGGAAAGTTGTGGAAGCCTTTGTTCCATACGTGCAGATCATCCAGATCATCATCTCCGTCGCCCTGATCGTCGTCATCCTGGTCCAGGCCAAAGGCCAGGGCGGCTTGGGCGGCATCTTTGGCGGCGAAGGCGGCGGCGTGTACCGCACCCGCCGCGGTGTGGAAAAGGTCCTGTTCAACGTCACCATCGGCCTCTCGGTGGCCTTTTTCGTCGTTTCGATCATTAGCGTCATCGTCGCCTGACCGTGACCCGGCACATCATCTGGCAAGCGGCGCTGGCCCTGTTGGGCATCGCGCTGATCTTTATCATCCTCTTTCAACGGACCGAGATCGCAACCGAGGAGGTCACCCCCACACCCCGCACCGAGACGGTCCCTGTGGCCGGGGGCGCGTACATTGAAGGCATCCTGGGTTACTCGGATGTGATCAACCCCATCCTTTCGCCGCGCCTGGTCTCGGCCAACCCGGTGGACCAAGACCTGACGGCCCTGGTGTTCGAGGGCCTGACCGCCCTGGACGAAACGGGCCAGATCACCCCTTCCTTGGCCACCGATTGGCAGGTCTCCGAGGACGGCGACGTGTACGAATTTCACCTGCGCCCCGGCGTCACCTGGCACGACGGCGCACCCTTTACCGCCGCCGATGTCGCCTTTACCATCCAGGCCATGCAGGACCCCAACTACCGGGGCGACCCCAACCTGGCCGACCTGTGGCACGGCGTCACCGTGGAACAGGTGGACAGCCTGACGGTGCGCCTCACCCTGGCCGAACCCTTTCCCTCCCTGCTGTACTACACCACCATCGGCATCCTGCCGGCCCACCTGCTCAGCAACGTCCCCCCCGCGGAACTGCCCCGTCACCCCTTTTCGACCGAGCAACCGGTGGGCACAGGTCGTTTCATGGTCCAGAGCAAGTCGGAAGACCAGGTGGTCCTGGTCGCCAACCCGGATTATTGGGGACCTAAACCCTACCTGGAGCGGTTGGAATTCTGGTTCTACGGCGATTGGCCGGGCCTGTTGGAGGACTATGAGGCGGGGATCATCCAGGGCTTTCACCCGCCGGACATTGAAAAGCAGCTCAAGTTGGCCCGCTTCCCCGACCTGCGGCTCTATTCGGCCCCTTCGGCGGGCTATGGCATCGTCTACCTGAACCTGCAAAGCGAGGAGACCCCCTTCTTCCAGAGCAAAGAGGTGCGTCAGGGGATGCTCTATGCCCTGGACCGCCAATCGCTCATTGACCACGCCCTCTACGGACAGGGCCTGGTGGCCGATAGCCCCATCCTGCCCTTCACCTGGGCCTATGACCCTACCGTGCGCCACTACAACTATGACCCGGAGCGGGCCATCGGCTTGCTGGATGCCAGCGGTTGGCTTGATTCCAACGACAACCGCATCCGGGATAAGGATGGCAAAGAACTTTCCTTCACCTTGCTGGTCCGCAACGAACCGGCCATGCGTCAAATGGCCGAGGAGATGGCCCAACAATGGAGCCTGGTCGGCATTGAAGCCCGGCTGCGGCCCCTCAGCAGCGGGGCGTTGGCTTCCCTGGTCCGCAACCGCAATTTCGACGCCGCTTTGATCGAGATCGGCCTATCCGCCGACCCCGATCCTTACCCCCTGTGGCACTCCACACAGGCCGAATCGGGGCAGAACTTTGCCGGCTTTGCCAACGAAGAGGCCGATGTAGTGATGGAGGAAGCCCGCTTCACCGCCGACCCGGAACAACGCATCAAACTGTACCACACCTTCCAGCAGATCTTTGCCGAGGAAGCCCCTGCCCTGCTGATCTACTACCCCATCTACACCTACGCCGTAGACGCTCAAGTGCACGGCGTGCAGCTCGCCCCGTTGCTGCATCCCAGCGACCGCTTCCGCAACGTCTATCGGTGGTATGTCAAGACCGAGGAGGTGGTGATCAACGAGGACAAGGAGTTTGACAAACAGGGCGATTCGTGGTAGAGTATGACTTGCTTGCCGAAGTGGCGGAACAGGCAGACGCGCTGCGTTCAGGGCGCAGTGGGCTTTACGCCCATGTGGGTTCAACTCCCACCTTCGGCACCAGGTCCCGGTTATGGCAACCGGGACTTTTTGTTGCGAACAGGTGTACCGGGCACATTCGCATCTTGGCGGTTCTAGAGATTTGAACCGCAAAGGCGCAAAGGCCGCAAAGGATAAGGAGAAAAAGACCTTCGCGCTCTTGGCGTCTTGGCGGTTCCAACCGCGATTGCCACCGGGCCGGGCGTATTCGTGCATTCGTGTATTCGCGCCCGATTCGTGGACGGCCCGCATTATTTTCGAGGAAGCGGTCATGCGCAAGATCATCGTCGTTCTGGTCATTGTTGCCCTTCTCGGAGCGGGGGGCTGGTGGCTCTACCGACAAAAAGTGGCCCAGGAAGCCGAACCGGAAGCCGCCTGGGAGGAAACGACCGTGCAGCGGGGAACGCTCACGGCACTGGTCAACGCCACCGGCTCCATCCTGCCCGAAAAGCAAACCACCCTGGCCTTTCAAAGCCCGGGCCGCGTGGCCGAGGTGCTGGTCGCCGAGGGCGACGCCGTCCGCGCCGGGCAGGTCCTGGCCCGGCTGGATACGACCGACCTGGACCTTGCCGTCGCCCAGGCCGAGTTGGCCCTGCGGCAGGCGGAGGCGGCAAAGGCCCAGGCCCAGGCTGCCCTGGAACAGGCCCGGATCGGCTTGAGCACGGCCCAGGCCCAGCTCCTGCGTACCCAGCAGGGCGCATCGGCCTATGACATCGCCGCCGCCAACGCCGCCGTAGAAAGCGCAAAAGCCGCTTACCGGCGGCTCCTGGCTGGTCCCACGGAGGAGGAAAAGCGGGTGGCCCGCGCCAATCTGGATCAGGCCGAGGCCGCTTTGGAACAGGCCCAGGCCGCCTACGACCAGGTGGCCGACCGGCCCGACGTGGCCATGCTTCCCCAGGCGTTGCAACTCCAACAGGCGACCAGTGCCTACGAAGTCGCCAAGGCCAACTATGAGCTGACCCTTCGCGAACCGTCGGAGGCCGAGATCGCTTCGGCCCGGTCGGCCATCGCCCAGGCGGAGGCTTCCCTGCAACGGCTGCTGGAAGGCGTCTCCGAAGAAGACCTGTTGGTGGCCCAACTGGCCGTGGAGCAAGCCCGGGTGGGCGTGGACCAGGCCCAGGCCGGGGTGGACCAGGCCCAGGTGGGGGTGGAACAGGCTCAACTTTCCCTGGACCAGGCCCGGAGCCGCCTGGCGGATGCCGAGCTGACCGCTCCCCACGACGGCGTGATCACAATGGTAGGCGTCAAAGAAGGAGAACTGACCGGTGGGCAACCGGCCTTTGTCCTCACCGACCTGTCTGCCTACCACGTTGAGGTCACGGTGGACGAGATTGACATCGGGCGGGTGGTGGAAGGCCAGCCGGTGACGGTCACGCTGGACGCCCTGCCGGGCGAGGCGTTGAGCGGCTGGGTGGACGCCATCGCCGAAACCGCCTCCCTGGATGCGGGTGTCGTCTCGTACAAAGTCACCATCCGCCTGAAGCCGACCACCGCACCCCTGCGGGCGGGCATGACGGCCACGGTGGACATTGTCACGGAGCGGCGCGAAAACGTCTTGCTGGTTCCCAACCGCTTCGTGCGCCTGGATCGGGCCAGCGGCCGGGCCTTTGTGGACAAATTGGTGGAGGGCGAGCCGGTATCGGTGGAGATTCAGATCGGCCTGCGTGACGAAACCTATAGCGAGGTGCTGACCGGCCTGCAAGAGGGCGATGTCATCGTCCTGGTCACAGAGTCGAGCCGGGAGCAGCTCCGCCGGGCGGTAGGCGGTCCGCCCCATTAGCCGCACAAGGGGGGCTTGCGATTTTCAGAGGCGGGAGACCTGCGGATCGGCAGAAAGGTGAGGTCTTACGATGTTGCACAACTCGGCAAAAGCCGTCTATCGGCGGCCCTCCACGTTCTTTCACAAATCCGTGTCCTTCCACAAATCCGTGCCTTTCCGTAGATCCGCGCCTTTCCGTAAATCCGCGCCTTTCCGTAGATCCGTGCCTTTCCGTAAATCCGCGCCTTTCCGTAGATCCGCGCCTTTCCGTAAATCCGCGGTTCTCTTGTGGAGACCATGAGCGACGCACTGATCAAAATCGCCGAGATCACCAAAATCTACCAGATGGGCGACATCCAGGTCCACGCCCTGCGGGGTGTCTCCTTTGAGATCGCCGAGGGCGAATTCGTCGCCATCATGGGGCCGTCCGGTTCGGGCAAATCTACGCTGATGAACATCATCGGCTGCCTGGATCAACCCACCTCCGGCCGATACTGGCTGGATGGGACCGATGTGAGCAGGCTCAACGACAATCAGCTGGCCGAGATCCGCAACCGCAAGATCGGCTTTGTCTTCCAGACCTTCAACCTATTGCCCCGGACCACGGCCTTTCAAAACGTGACCTTGCCCCTCATCTACGCCGGGGTGGGGGCGCGGGAACGGCGCGAGCGGTCCAGGGCGGCGTTGGAGGCGGTGGGCCTGGGCGACCGGATGGGCCACCGGCCCAATGAGCTTTCGGGCGGCCAGCAGCAGCGGGTGGCCATCGCCCGCGCCCTCGTCACCGACCCGGCCATCATCCTGGCCGACGAGCCGACCGGCAACCTGGATACCAAATCGGGCGCCGAGATCATGGGCATTTTCCGCCGCCTGAACGAAGAGCGGGGCATCACCGTCGTTTTCGTGACCCACGATCCCGAAATCGCCGAGCAGACGCGGCGCATCATCCGCATCCGCGACGGCTTGATTGAGAGCGATACGCTGGTGGATGGGTAGGGCGATGAATTTTACAGAAAGTTTGCGGATCGCCTTGCGGGCGTTGCTTTCCAACAAAATGCGGGCCGTGCTGACCATGCTGGGCATCGTCATCGGCGTCGGCGCGGTGATCGCCCTCATGTCCATCGGCAAGGGGCTGGAAAATTTCATCACCCAGTCCTTCCAGGGGATGGGGTCCAACCTGCTGTTCGTCTTTCCCGGCTCGTTGGAAGGCTCTTCGGGCAGCAACCGCCGCCCGGAGCTGACCATGGGCGATTATGAAGCCATTGCCGATCCCTTTTTGGTCTCCGGCGTGATCGGCGTCGCCCCCGAACTTTCCTCCCGCGCCGATGTGGTCATCGGCAAACAAGACATCCGCACCGACATCGCCGGTGTCACGCCCGAATACCTGACCATCCGCAACCTGACCGTCGCCGAAGGCGAATTCATCTCCGAAAGCGACGTCAATGCCCGGTCACGGGTGGCCGTCCTGGGCAGCGCGGTGTACGAAAAACTGTTCGACGAAGGGGATTATCCCATCGGCCAGACGATCAAGATCAACCGCATCCCTTTCCGCATCATCGGCCTGATGGAGGAAAAGGGTGGTTCGGCCTTTGGCAGCGCGGACAACATCATCTACGTCCCCCTGACGACGGCCCAAACACGCCTCTTCCCCTGGTGGCGCAGCCGCCGGGGGGAGCCGCTGCTGTCCACCATGTACGTCCAGGTGGCCGATGAATCGCTGATGGACGACGTTTCGGAGCAGATCGCCGAGCTGTTGCGCCAGCGGCACAGGATCACCTTCCGCGACGAAGACGATTTTACCATCATCAGCCAGACCGACATCGTTTCGGTCTTTGGGGATATTACCGGCATGGTGACGGTCTACCTGGGCCTTATCGCCGGGATTTCGTTGTTGGTGGGCGGCATCGGCATCATGAACATCATGCTGGTTTCCGTCACCGAGCGCACCCGCGAGATCGGCATTCGCAAGGCGGTGGGGGCCAAACGCCGTGACATCTTGGCCCAGTTTCTGGTGGAGGCGATGGTCCTCTCGGTCATCGGCGGCTCGGTGGGCATCAGCTTGGGGTTCGTCGGCTCCCGGCTGCTGGCCAACCTCTTTGAGGAGATGGTCCCCGTCGTCACGGCCGATGTGGTCATCATCTCCTTTTCCATTTCGGCAGCGGTGGGGTTGCTGTTCGGCATCTATCCTGCCTACCGGGCGGCCAAGCTGAACCCCATTGATGCGTTGCGCTACGAATAAGCCCGTGAAAAGCGGCGACTCAAGTCGCTCCTTTCGGGCCTGGGGCCGGGCGTATTCGTGCATTCGTGTATTCGCGCCCGCTTCGCGGACGGCCCGCTTTGGCGGTTCCGGAGATTTGAACCGCAAAGGCGCAAAGGCCGCAAAGGAAGGAGAAAAAGCAAGAAGACCTTCGCGCTCTTGGCGTCTTGGCGGTTCCAACCCGGGCCGGTCGTATTCGTGCATTCGTGTATTCGCGCCCGCTTCGTGGACGGCCCGCATTATTTTTGAGGAAAGAAGGAAACAAGACTGCCACAACCGGCGAGTCTTGGAGGATTCCAATGCGAAGGATCGGGTTTCTGATACTCTTGGGGTTATTGGTTCTGCTGGCTGCCTGCCAGGGTGAGCCGCCGCCCACCCCCACCGCCATCCCCCTGGCGGCGACGGTCCCGCCGCCGCTCCGCCCGACCCGCCCTCCGGCGACGGCCATGGCGGTTGCGCCTTCGCCCGGCCCCACGCCGCAAGCGGAGCCGACGACCCCTTTGCCGGAGCCGTCGCCGACGCCGTTGCCGGTCCAGGCCGAGTTGGAAATGAAGCTGGCCCGGCAGACGGTCATGGGATTCCTAGAACGGCTGCGCCGGGGCGAGTACGCCGCCGCCCGCACCCTCTACCTGACCGAGGAGGCGCGGGCAGGGGAGGCAGGCCGGTTGCTCGACGGCTGGGCATCCGCCGGGGCGCGGTTGGAGGAGGCGCGGCCGGAGCTGTTCCTGTGGGCCGGGGAGGGCCGCTACGAAGCCCAAGCCGAGTTGCGCTGGGCGGCATCCGACGCGGACGGCCCGGCAACCCAGACGATGAACCTGGCCCTGGCAGAACAACGGGGCCTGTGGCTGATTGACGAGATGACCCTGGGGCCGCGCCGGGCGGCGACGCCGACGCCCGGCTCCGCCCGCGAGGGGCGACCGGCGCGGCCTGCCCTCGGCGGCAGGTTGGTCTTTCAGGTCAGCAGCGGCGGTGACATCTATACCATCGCCGCCGACGGCAGCCGCCTCACCCGCCTGACCGACGGCCTGGACCCGGCCTGGTCGCCCGATGGACGGCAGATCGCTTTTTGCCGCTGGCGCGAACCGGTGGGCGTCTACCTTGTCTCCCCTGCCGGCGAGAACGAGCGACGGGTGGTACACGGCGTCCGGCCCAAAGAGGTGGCCTGGTCGCCCGACGGCTCCCGTCTTGCTTTTACGGTAAACTACGGCTCTGACGAACCGACGGAGATCTGCTTCTTTGGCTACTGTTTCACCATCCCCCCCTACTCGGTGGGCCGGCTGTGGACCGCCGACCTGGCTTCGGGCGACCTGTTGAGCCTGCCCCTGGACGATCAGACGGTTCATTCCCCCACCTGGCGGCCCGATGGACGGCGCATCGTCTACGCCGGGGATCGGGGGCTGGCCTGGATTGACCTGGA
>CAZQKE010000047.1:0-42172 GCA_964593865.1 uncultured Anaerolineaceae bacterium
CCGTCGGTCATGGCCGAGTTCCCCGGCCTGCGCGAATCCCTGGCCGAGTTGGTCGCCCACAGCCGCTTGCACGAACCCGCTTTCGCTTCCAATGCACCTTTGATCGGCCCCCTTATCGTCGCCGTGCGGCGGGCCTGGAACTGGATGTCCACCAAATGGTACGTGCGTCCCATCCTGGCCCAGCAATCGGAGGTGAACGAGCGGACCGCCAGCGCCCTCGGCGACCTGGCTCAGTGGCACGAGATGGATTCCCGCGACCTGCGGCGGTTGGAAGCGCAGGTTGCCGCCCTGGAAGCGCGCCTGGCCCGCCTGGAGAACAAGGAGGAACCGTGAGAATCCACCAGATGCATTCCGGCTTCATCCCCGGCGACGCCATCAGCAACCACATCCTGGAAATTGATACCCGGTTGCGAGCCTGGGGGTTCGAGACCGCTATCTACGCCCGCTACATTGCCCCGGAGATGGCCGACCGCGCCCGTCCCGATCACGAGTACCTGCCCTACCTCCACGCTACCGAGGACCTGCTCATTTACCACTATGGCATCTACAGCCCTGCGGTGCGTTACTTTCAGGCGACGAAAGGCCGCCGGGTGCTCATTTATCACAACATCACTCCTGCCCGCTACTTCCGGGGCTGGGATCGGGAACAGGAGCTGCTGTGTGCCGTGGGCCGCCGCACGCTCGGCAGTCTGACCGATTGCGACTTGGCGTTGGGCGATTCCGAATTCAACCGCCAGGAACTGTTGGCCGCCGGATTCGACGCAGACCGCAGCGGCGTGCTGCCCATCTTTTTGACCCAGGCCCGCTTTGAATCTTTGCCCTTGAACCGCCCCTTGCTGGATCGGCTGCGGGCCGGAAACAAGGTTAACATCTTGACCGTGGGGCGGATCGCGCCCAACAAGGCCCTGGAGGATGTGATCCGCATCTTTGCCGTTTATCACCGGGCCATCAACCCCAACTCGCGGCTGCTCCTCGTCGGCTCCCGCTACCTGCCCCGTTACAATGCCGCCCTGGATGCCCTCGTCGCCGACCTGGGCCTGGAGGAGGCGGTGACCTTCACCGGCCTCGTCTCCGATACCGATCTCAAGACCTATTACCGGGCCGCCGACCTCTACCTCCATGCCAGCCGGCACGAAGGCTTTTGCGTGCCGCTGCTGGAGGGCATGTACTTTGGTCTACCGATCCTGGCCCGCAACGCGGGGGCCGTGCCGGAGACATTGGGCCGGGCGGGGGTGCTGTTCAACCGCCTGGGCTATGAACAGGTCGCCGAGATGGCCCACCTATTGATCTCCGATCCCGACCTGCGGGCGCAGGTTGTCGCCCGACAGCGGGAACGGTTGCAGGATTTCGCCCCCGCCCGCGTGGAGAACCGATTGCGCGGAGTGTTAGCCGAACTGGGGTTGCTTGCACAGGACTGGAAGTGATGACCCGGCTCAAACGTATCTCCTTGCATCGGCGTTGCCCGGAGCTGTGCCTGGAGCTGGTAGCGTATTTTGTGTGTCTGAGCTCGCCTCTGCTCTTCTTGGGCTGGCCCCTGTTCACCGGCCGCGTGCTGATCACGGGAGATATTTTGGCCCAGTATTGGCCGTACCGCGATCTGTGGGCTGCGTACATTCGCAACGGCACTCTGCCTTTGTGGAACCCTTATGTCTTTGCCGGGATGCCTTTCCTGGGGGACCCCCAGTTTGCCGCCTTGCACCCGCTGAACCTTGTCTTTCTGCTTTTTCCCTCCCTGACGGCGATACAGATCTACGGTTTGGCGGCTTATGCGCTGCTGGCGGCCTTTACCTATTTCTACATACGGACCTTGCACCGCTCCCGGCTGGCCGGGCTGGTGGCTGCCCTTTCCCTGGCCTTCGGCTTATTCATGGTCGTTCACTGGTCCCACATTACGATTGTGCATTGTATCCTGTGGCTGCCTTTGCAACTGGCCCTGATCGAGCGTTTGGCGGCGACGCGCCAGGCCCGTTACATGCTCTTGCTGGCCGTCGCCCTGGCCCTACAAATCTACAGCGGCCATCCTCAGTTTTTGTTTTATAGCTGGTTGGTGATGGGAGCCTATCAGATCGGCCATCTTGTCATGGCGCGTCATAACCGGCGGGAATTGATCGGCCTCTTGGGGATTGCAACGCTGGCCGGGATTCTGTTGGGTTCTTTGCAACTCCTGCCTTCCATGGAGCTGGCCCGGTCCAGTTCCCGGCAGATGATGTCCTATGAGGAATTCGGCGACTATTCCCTCCGCCCTGTGCTCCTGTTGCAGTTGATCACGCCCTTTTTGTTTGGCGCTCCGGCCCGGTTTCTCTACACCACCCAACCCTTTGCGCCAGGCTGGGACTTTGAAACGATCGCCTATGCCGGCGCGCTGTCCATCGTGTGCCTGGTCAGCGTTTTCGCGCTGCGGCGGTGGGGTGGCTGGCGCGAAACCTTCTGGTGGCTGATCCTTGCCTGGGGGCTGGTCTTTGCCCTGGGCAAATATACCCCTCTCTATCGGGTTGTGTACCACATACCTGTTTACAACCTGTTCCGCGTGGCCGGGCGTCATCTCTTCCCGGCTTCCCTGGCTTTGGCCATGATCACCGGTTTGCGCCTGGATGTCCTATTGCAGGCGAGTCGCAGAGTCATCGCCGGGACGCTGGGTGGTTTCCTGGTTTTGGCAGTCCTCATGATCGCTTATGCCTGGAGTCAGGGAGGGGCGGCGCTGCGTGCCCACTATAGGCATGATTGGCTGCGACCCGAACTGCTACTGCCCTTGCTGACCTTTGCCCTGCTGTTCCTGGTTCTGTGGCCTTTTGGCGATGGCTCCCACCGCCAGCGTTGGCCGGGCAGAGTCCTGCTCCTCGGCCTTGTGGCGTGCGATCTGTTTCTGACCTCGTCCACCCTTGCCCCGGCGGGATCACGTGAGCAGGCTATTGACCAGGAGAGCGAATTCCAAAGATTGGCCGCTGTGTTACTCCACGACGGAGAACGCCTCTGGCATCTTCCCCCCCGCCCCACCAACAACTACCTCTTTGCACCCTTGCCCTCCGCTACCTCGTACAATCCCCTGATCATCCGACGATATGCTCAACTGGCCCACTTTCAAAGCGTTCTCCCCGCTTCTGCTCTGTGGAAGATTGCCCCCGATGCCCGCGAATCGCTACTGGACCTGCTCCACGTGGGTTACCTGCTCATGCCTCAAGAAGTAGCGCGTCAGCCGTGGCTCGATCCCGATTGCGAACAGCAGATCGAGGGATTCTGTTTCACCAACCTGCGTGATCGGCTATACCTGCGACCGGGGGAGCAGGCATTGCTCCCCCTGCCCGACCTGCCCGAACTCCAGATAGGCGTTGTCTCGGCATTGGGATACTCGGTGGATGTGCCGAATGATACTCCCGTCGCCCAGGTGTCCTTCCTGGATCGTGATCACACCGCGCTGTCCTCCGCTCCCCTCCTGGCCGGCAGCCACACAGCCGAGTGGGCCGCCGACTGCCTGCCGGCGGGGCAATCGCCTCAACATGATGTTCCGTCTCCCGCCTATTCGTGGACGGCTTTGGATCAGCGCGGCAATCCGTGCCGGGGACACGCTTATTTCTCTGCTTTTTCTATGGAGCCGGGCCGCCGGCCGGCCTTTGTGCAGTTCCAGAACACCAGCAATCACAGCAGCTTTCTGCTGTACGGCCTGTCCTTCTCCTCGGAAGGGCAAGCGTGGGAGTGTCATCTGCAAGCGGGCCTGTATCGTGCTCTGGTTCCGCCGGCAGACCCCGATTGGACAACCGACCGCTGGGCGATCTACCGCCGTCCGCCGGCGTGGGGCCATGCCTGGCCGGTGGAAAGTATCCGAGTGATGACCGATACAACCTTTTTGCAAGCGTTCTACGCCCCGCGTCAACATCCCCTGGATTTGGGACGGATCGCCTATGTGGACGCTGCCGACATGTCCAACTACCTGCAAACGTGGCCCGATCTGCAAGACGCCCGCTTTGATGCCCAAGCGCAAGTTACCAACCTGCGTCCCTATTCCCTGACCCTGCAGGTTCGCGCCGATGCACCGGCCCTGATCGTGCTGAGCGAGATCTATTATCCGGGTTGGCTGGCCCTGGTGGACGGCCAAGAAAGCCAGATCTTGCGGGTGGATCATGCCCTGCGGGCCGTCATCGTCCCGGCGGGGATCCATACCGTGCGCCTGGTGTATCGCCCCCGGTCGGTTCTCTGGGGCGTCGTGCTCTGCGTCGCCGCCTTGGGGTTGACGGCCGTCTATGCAGGCCAAGCCACCATCCGGCGCAGGAGCGCAGGCCGTGGCCTGCGCCGAGCAACGTAGCGCAAGTTGGAAACCTGTGCCACCGGGCCAGACGTATTCGCGCACTCGTGCCCGATTCGTGGACGGCCCGCTATTTTGAGGAGGGTTTAGAGCATGGAAGATCCAACGGTACAAACCGCACAAGAAACCGATATAGACCGGCCCGCCGAGCTGATCAAAGCCCCCGACCTGGACATCGAGGCCGTCATGCAAGAGATCCGCGCCCGCGTCCGCGCCCGCCGCGCCCAGGCCCTAAAGCAGGGATTGGATTGGGAAGCCTACGCCGACGGCCTCTACCCCTTGCCGCCCGACGCTGTCCTGAGCCGCGACCTGCACGAAGCGGTCCGCTACGCCGCCCTGGGCTATGACAAGATCCCCCTCGAAATGGTCCTGACCGAAAACCGATGGCCCCTGGTGGGCCGCCTGGTGCAGCGGCTGCGGGCCGCCCTCCACGGACTGGTCTTGTTCTACGTCAACCGACTGGCCGCCCGGCAGGTGCGCTTCAACGAGCAAACGGCCCGCGCCCTGACCCTCCTGGTCCGCGACCTGGAAGCCCAGGTCCGTGACCTCCGCGCCCGGCTGGAAGCATTGGAGGCCCAGGAGGAATGATCCGCCTGGCGTTCGTCGTCCCCCGCTACGGCCCGGAAGTGTTGGGCGGGGCCGAAACCCTGGCCCGCCGCCTGGCCGAACACTTGCCGCCGGAAGCGTACAACATCACGGTCCTGACCACCTGCGCCCGCGACCTCCACACCTGGCGCAATGAATACCCCCCCGGCGAGACCACCATCGGTGGGCGGCGGGTGCTGCGTTTTCCCGTTGACCATGCCCACCGCGATGCACGCCTCCACCGCCGTCTGACCGACCGGGCCAACCGCGGCGAACCCCTCTCCCCGGAGGAGCAAGCCGCCTGGCTGGAACACGCTGCCCACAGCCCGGCCCTCTACCGATACCTGTTCCGGCATGGCCGCGCCTATGACCTCCTCCTTTTCCTGCCCTATCTTTTTGGCCTCACCCTTTACGGCTCGGCCATCTGGCCGGAAAAAAGCGTCGTCTGCCCCTGCCTGCACGATGAACCTTTCGCCTATTTTGCCGATGTGCGGGCCATGCTGCGCAGCGTCCGGGGGCTGATGTACCTGACCGCGCCGGAGCAGGCCCTGGCCGAGGAGAAATTGGGCGTCCGCCATCGGGCGGCGCGGCTGGTAGGCATTGGTCTGGACCGGTTCAGAGCCGACGGCGACCGCTTTCGGCGGAAATTCGGCCTGGAAGGGCCGTTCCTGCTCTACGCAGGTCGTCTGGAGCCGACGAAAAACGTCATGGAGCTCCTTTCCTACTTTATCGCCTATCGCCGAAACCGGCCGGAGCGCGACCTGAAACTGGTCTTGGTGGGCGGCGGCTCCCTGGCCGTGCCCGACCGGCCCGACATCATCCCCCTGGGCTACCTCTCCACCGCCGACCTACACGATGCCTACGCCGCCGCGACCGTCCTCTGCCAGCCGTCGTTGGTGGAAAGCTTCTCCATCGTCCTGCTGGAAGGCTGGCTGGCCGGAACCCCGGCCCTGGTCCACGGCCACTGTGCCGTCACCCATTACCACGTTCGGCGCAGCAACGGCGGCCTCTACTTCACCTCCTCCGCCGAGTTCGCCGGGGCATTGGATTGGCTCCTGGATCACCCCCGCCAACGCCGGCGGATGGGGGCATTGGGCCGGGCCTATGTCCATCGCGAATACAATTGGCTTGCCATCCTAGATCGCTTCCGGCGGGCATTGACGTTCTGGCTATCTTTGGGGCCATAAGGAGGTGCATCTGTGAAAGTTGCCGTCCGACACGTTGACCTGATCTCGCTGGGTAAGATGGGCTGCTTGCTGGGAGTGATCGCGGCTTTGCTGCCCAGCCTGCTATGCGGCCTACTCACCCTCGGTGTGGTGAATCGGCTCCTCCGCTGGGTGGAGGGATGGCAGGAATTCACCATCTCCGTCCTGGGGCAGGAGATCGCCCGTCTGGACCTGGTCCACTTTTTGGGACTGGAACAGGTCCTCGTCGTCCTTCAAACGGCGGCTACCGCTTCCCTTCCCGTCCTGTTCCTGGCGGTGTTGATCCTGGCCTTGGTCATCGGCGCGTTCCTGGCATTGATCACCATCCTGGTCGGCCTGGGGTACAACCTGTTGGCCTCGGCGACGGGGGGCGTTGTCGTGGAGGTGTCCGATTCCTTTGCAGACGAGCATCCGCTGCCGGAGTAAGGGCCTGTCCCGGCGCCAAGAGCGCAGATCCCGCCGGGAAACGGCCGATCTCACACGGTTTCTCTGCGCACTCCCGGCGTCTCGACGGCGGAACCGGCGTCGCGAACGACCGATGTCCCTACCCCATGGCGACCTTGACCGCCGCTTGCCATTTTGCCCCATTTGGGCTACAATGGAACGGGGAGGAGGCGGGTCGTGGCCGAGGAAACGATCCTGGTAGTGGATGATGAACGGCACATCATTGAGCTGGTCCGCATGTACCTGAAGCAGGCGGGCTACCGGGTGCTGAGTGCACGGGACGGCCTTCAGGCGATAGAAGTAGCCAGGCGGGAGCGACCGGCTCTGATCATCTTGGATCTGATGCTGCCCGGCCTGGATGGGTGGGAGGTGTGCCGCCGCCTGCAGGCCGAAAGCGATGTGCCCATCATCATGCTCACGGCGCGGGACGATGAAGTAGATCGCATCGTAGGGCTGGAGTTGGGGGCCGATGATTATGTGACCAAACCCTTCAACCCCCGTGAGCTGACGGCCCGTGTGCGGGCCGTGTTGCGCCGCTACCACAAGGCAGATCGGCCCAAGCGGACCGTGACCGTCGGTTCCCTCACCATTGACCCGGACCGCCGAGAAGCGCGGTTGGCGGGCCGCTCCCTCAGCCTGCGCCCCAAGGAATTTGACCTGCTCCTCGCCCTGGCCGAGAATGCCGGGCTGGTGATGAGCCGGGAGCGACTGTTGGAGTTGGTGTGGGGATACGATTTCGCCGGGGGCACGCGCACCGTAGACATCCACATTTCCCACCTGCGGTCCCACCTGGCCGGCAGCGACGTATCCATTGAAACGCTGCGGGGTATCGGCTACAAGTTGGTGGGATGATGCCCCGTGTCTTCCAGAGGGTTTTGGGGTGGGCGGTGTTCAAAAGTTTGCAATGGCGATTGCTCCTATCCTATGTATTTATCATCATCATCTGCCTGATCCTGGTCGGGCTGGCATTCATCGTCCTGCTGCGCGGTTACCAAAGGGCCATGACCTACACCCGCCTGACCGACCGTGCGGTGCTGTCCACCGGCCTGGTCGCCCAGATGATGGGACGGGGAATACCGCCCCAGGAGGCGATCCAACGGTTAGCCGCCCAGCTGAACAGGGAGCCGGGCAAGGAGATAGAAGTCGCCTTGCTCGACGGGCAAGGGCGGGTAATCGCCGCAAGCAGCGAGCGGCTTCAGGAGCACAGGCTTGAAGTCAAGCCGCCGCCGGGCAGGCCGGTGCGCGGCGAGCGGCAGACGGAAGAGGGGGAACGGTTGCTCTATGTGGCCGCAGGCGTGCGTCCCCCTTATGAGGGGGCCATCGTGCCCCCGTGGACATTGGTCCTGGCCGAGCCGTTGCGCCCGACCCGGCAGGCGTTGGATAGCCTATTGCCCCGGCTGTTATGGGCCGGGTTGATCGCCTTGGCGGTCTCGGTTGTAGTGGCGGCCATGATGGCCTACTCCATTGCCCGCCCTTTGGATCGCATTGCCCAAGCCGCGGAGGAGGTGGCCTCCGGGAACTACGACCAGGAACTCCGCATCGACGCGCCTACCGAGATAGCCCGTCTGGCCCGCAGCTTCAACAGCATGGCCCGGCAGGTCCAGGCGACACTGCGGTCGCAGCAGGACCTGGTCGCCAACGTCTCTCACGAACTCAAAACACCGCTGACCTCTATCCAGGGCTTTTCCCAAGCCTTGTTGGACGGCACGGCATCCGACCCGGAGGTCCGGCAACGGGCGGCGGAGATCATCCACGAAGAGGCCGGTCGGATGCGTCGTTTGGTGGATGAGTTGTTGGACCTGGCCCGCTTGGAAGCCGGGCAGGTGGAATTGGCCCAGGAGGAGATAGACATCGGCGCATTGCTGCGGGCCGGTGCGGAGCGGTTCGGCCCCCAAGCCGAACAGGCCCAAGTGGAACTGCGTGTGGAAGCCGATCCGGCCCTGCCGCCCGTCCGCGGCGACGCCGACCGTTTGGAGCAGGTATTCGCCAATCTGCTGGATAACGCCATCCGGCATGTTGGCGCGGGGGGGCAGGTAACGCTCAGCGCAGAGCAGCAGGGTGCATCCCTGGTCTGTGCTGTGACGGACAACGGGCCTGGTATCCCGGCGGAGGATCTGCCGCGTCTGTTTGAACGGTTCTACCAGGTAGATAAATCGCGCGTGCGTGAAAGAAACCGCCGCGGAGGGGCCGGTTTGGGGCTGGCGATTGCCCGTGAGATCGTCTTGGCCCATGGTGGCCAGATTCGGGTAGAGAGCGTGGAAGGATTGGGGACCCGCTTCACCGTCGAATTGCCGATCCAGGCGGGGTAGAAGGGAGATCTGACGATGGAAGATGAGCGTTTGTTCATAGACGGTGAGGTGCTATGCAAGGGGCTGCGCCAGGCAACGCTGCGTTCCGAAGAGCCGATCCTGTGTTTGATCAAACCGGGGACGATCCGCTTTGTAGCCATCAGCGGGTTGCGACTGGTCATCTCCTGGGAGACGGCCCTGCGTCGGCCCGCGCCGGGTAACATGGCCTTTGTCGTGCCTCCTTTGGTGGCCCGGCTGCTTTCCGGGGATGTGGTATGTTCTCAAGTGGCCGTGGAGTTTCTGCTGCGCGAGGATGAGACCGTCGCCCGCCTGACAGACCACCTGGGATCCTATGAACTGCGCTGGACATCTGATGTGGGGACCTTCCCCGCCCCCGATGCCTTTGGACAGTTGATCAAGGTCCCCAGTTCCCTGGTTGAGGTTTCCCACCTGCGCTTTTCCGACGCCATCCACAAAGCAGTAGCCAAGCTGGTGCAGATGGAGGCCGATGGGCAGGTCAGCCGCACCAAGCTGGCCATTCTGATAGACCTGGATCTAGGCCGCCTCAGCGTAGAAGGGACCGAGATCGTGGCCGGGGAAAGCCACCGTTTCTACTTTGATCCCCGCTTGGTCATCCGCGCCCTGGAATTTCTCAAAGAAAGGACGTTGCAGGTGGGCATCACCCCTCTGCCCGGCGGAGAGCGGGGTTGTCTCTCGCTCCTCTCGGAGCAAAAGGGGTGGACCATCCACTGTGCTTTGCTGTCGATCGGCCAGGATACTCAGAAACTCTATCCTCTGCCGCCGGGCCGCAACCGCTGAAACCTTACACCCGTTCAAAGAACCGCGCCCGCTCCCAGGATGTCACCACGCGGTCGAATTTGCGCTGCTCCGTGCGGGCAAAATGCAGGTAGTGCTCCACCACCTCGTCGCCAAAGGCACGCCGCACGAACGCGCTGTTTTCAAACTCGGCGATGGCTTCCGGCAGGCCGGTGGGCACACGGGGCACGTCGGCGGCGGCATAGACATCCCCCTGAAAGGCGGGAGGTGGCTCGGTGTGCCGTTCAATGCCGTCCAGCCCGGCGGCCAGCAGGGCGGCGAAGGCCAGGTAAGGGTTGGCGTCCGCGCCGGGGATGCGGCATTCAACCCGCAGGCCGTCGCCGCGGCCCACGATGCGGAATCCGGCGGTGCGGTTGTCATAGGCCCAGGCGATGCCGGTCGGGGCAAAGGAGCCGGGCTGGTAGCGTTTGTAAGAGTTGACAGAAGGGGCGAAAAAGAGGGAAACCTCACGGGCGTGGGCCAGCAGGCCGCCCAGGAACCAGCGAAAGGTATCGCTGCAACCGACGGGCAGGCCGGGCAGCGACCCTTCGCCGGGAAAGAGGCTGTGGCGGCCCTCCCGGTCCCATAGGCTGGCGTGTAGGTGCAGGCTGTTGCCCGCCGCTTCTTCGTGCCATTTGGCCATAAAGGTCACGCTCAGGCCCTGCTGCATGGCGATCTCTTTGCACGCCTGCTTGAAGACGATGCTGCGGTCGGACATTTCCAGAAAATCGGCGTAGCGGATGTTGATCTCGTGCTGGCCTGCGCCCCATTCCCCCTTGCTGAACTCTACCGGCACGCCGGAACGGTCCAGGTGATGGCGGATGGCCCCCACCAGCGGCTCCTCGCGGGTTCCTTGCAGGATGTGATAATCCTCAATGTAACCGCCGAACGGTTCCAGGTTTTGGAAACCCTTCTGCCGGGCCGATTCGTAGCTTTCCCGAAAGATGAACATCTCCAACTCGGCCCCGCCCATGGGCAGGAACCCGGCCTCCGCGGCTTGCTCCATCTGCCGCCGGAGGATGGTGCGCGGCGCGATCTCTACCGGCTCGCCCGTTTCCTCATCATGCACATCGCAAAAGACCAGAGCCGTTTTGTCCAGCCAGGTGAGGCGGCGCAGGGTACGCCAATCGGGACGGCAGAGGATGTCGCCGTAACCCTGCTGCCAGCCGGCGAAGCGATAGCCGGGCACGGGGTCCATCTCCATATCGCAGGCCAATAGGTAGTTGCACATGTGGACGCCGTGGGCCACTACCTCGTCCAGGAAGAACCGCCCGGCGATGCGCTTGCCCATCAACCGCCCGTACATGTCGGGGAAGGCGGTAATGACCGTTTCGATCTCGCCCTGGGCGATCAGGTCGGCCAGGGTGTCCAAGTCCAGCTTGCCGGGGACCGATTGGCGTTCGCTCATTTCTTTTCCTTTCTCGAAAAATAATGCGGGCCGTCCACGAAGCGGACGCGAATACACGAATGCACGAATGCGCCCGGCCCGGCGGCGCAAGTTTCCGACTTACGCAGAGAAAATCGTGGTTGGAACCGCCAAGACGCCAAGAGCGCGAAGGGCTTCTTGCTTTTTTCCTTTCCTTTGCGGCCTTTGCGCCTTTGCGGTTCAAACCTCCGGAACCGCCAAAGCAGGCCGTCCACGAAGCGGACGCGAATGCACGAATGCACGAATACGCCCGGCCCGGTGGCGCAAGTTTCCAACTTAGAAAATCGTGGTTGGAACCGCCAAGACGCCAAGAGCGCGAAGGTTTTCTTGCTTTTTTCCTTTCCTTTGCGGCCTTTGCGCCTTTGCGGTTCAAACCTCCGGAACCGCCAAAGCAGGCCGTCCCCGGAGGGGGTCCCCGCCCGTCCTTCAAAGGCGTTCTTCTGCCAACAACGCCCGCAACCGCTGGGGAAAATCGGTGAACAGGCCCGTTACCCCGGCGGCGATGAAGCGGCGCATTTCCTCTTCCTCGTTGACGGTGAACAGGTTGACGGCAATACCCTGGGCCGTCACCTCGCGGATCTTTTCCTCGGTGATGAGGGTGCTGCGGGCGTTGTAGGTGGCGAAGGAGAGATCGCCCCAATCCAGTGGCGCGGTCAAGGAATAGCCGATGAGGGCCTGGATCTCAATGTCGGGCCGCAGGGCCTGGGCCTGGCGCAACCAATCATGGTTGAAGGAGGAAAGGATCACCTGATCGGCGGCGATGCCTACCTCTTTGATCAAGGCCAGGACCCGCTCGACGATGGGGAAACGTTCCCAGGGTGCAGGCAGGTACTTGAGCTCCAAGTTGACGCGCCAGTTGGAATCGCGGGTAAAGACCAACGCTTCGCGCAGGGTAGGGACCCGGATGCCCCGGTAGGCTTTTTGCTCGGCAGGCGTCACGGCTCCGGCAGCGATCTGCCCAAAGGGATCGCGTTCGACGAACCAGGAACCGGCATCCAGGGAGCGGATCTCCTCCAGGGTAAAGGTGGAAAAGGTCCAGGGGGCGCGGTCGGGGAAACGGGTCTCGGCATCGGTGGTGCGGACCAACGAGTCGTCATGGAAGAGGATCAGCTCCTCGTCGGCGGTGACGGCTACATCGGTTTCCCACAGATCCGCGCCTGCTTCCAGGGCCTTGCGGGCGGCGGCCAGAGTGTTTTCCGGGGCTAGGCTGCGGGCGCCCCGGTGGGCGATGTTGACGACCATGCTACTTTTCCTGCCCCAAAGCAAAACCTTTGGTAAATTGCTCTTGCAGCAGGAGGAAGATAACCATGGGAGGGATCATGGCCAGAATGGCGGCGGCCATGACCAAGCCCCAGTTGGTGGTGTCCTGCTGGCTGGTCAGAGCACGAAGCCCCACCTGGATCAGCTGCATCTTGTTTTCGCGGATGATAACCAGGGGCCAGATATACTGGTTCCACATGTAGATGAACTGGATGAGGGCCAAAGCGGCGATGGTGTTCCAGGACATGGGGACCAAGATGCTCCACAGGAAACGGAGCGGCCCTGCGCCGTCCACGCGGGCGGCGTCGGCCAGATCGGCGGGGATGCTGGAAAAGTGCTGGCGGAAAAGAAAGACGCCGGTCGCGCTGGCCAGGAAGGGAACGGTCAACACGGCGTAGCTATTCTCCAGCCCTACCGCCTGGGCCATATCCGAGACTTCATTGAACAGGGCGACGATCATGATCTCCGTGGGCATCATCAGCGTAAAGAGGATGAAATAGAAGACAAAGTTTTTGAAGGGAAAGTCGTAGTAGACAAGGCCCAGCCCGGCCAGCATGGAAAAGAGGGTTTTGAAGAACATGACGATCCCGGCCACGATGAGGGTGTTTTTCATATAGAGGCCCAGGTCGTATTGGGACAAAGCCTGTTTGTAGTTGTACAGCCCTGCCGAGCCAAAGCCCAGCTTGGGCGGGAAGCGATAAACTTCGGCCCGCGTCTGGGTGGACTTTGCCAGGGCGAATAGGACGGGGGCCATCACCACCAAGACGATGATGATCAGGGCGATGTGGGAAATGATCTCGTTTCGTGTCTTTCGTTTCATCATCAGCCTCCGTAGTGCACCTGGCGGCCGCTGGTGCGGAATTGGATAAGCGTGACCAGGACCACCAGCAGGAAGAGGATCACCGACTGGGCCGAAGCCAGGCCGGTTTTGTAATACTCAAAGGCGTCGCGGTAGAGGTTGTAGATCATGACGTTGGTGGCATCTTGGGGTCCGCCTTTGGTCAAGATGTCCACCATGCCGAAAATGTCAAAGAAGGAATAGGTGATGTTGGTGATCAGCAGGAAAAAGGTCATGGGGGAAAGGAGGGCAAAGGTCACACGCCAGAAACGCTGCCAGGCGTTGGCCCCGTCGATGGAGGCCGCTTCCAAAACCTCGGTGTTCACGTTTTGCAAGGCGGCCAGATAGAAGACGATGTTGTAGCCCAGGTTTTTCCAAATGCTGGCCATGATGATGAGAATGACGGCCAAGGTGGGATCGCCCAGCCAGTTTAGCTCCCGCCCGATGACCAGGGAGGTGAGATAGTTGACCACGCCAAAGCCGGGGGAGAACATGAACAAAAACACTACACCTGCCACGGCGGGGGAGAGGGCAAAGGGCCAAATGAGGAGAAAGCGGTAGATATGTGCCCCCCGGATCTTTTGGTTGGCCAGCATGGCGATAAACAACGAAATGCCCAGCCCGATGACCACAACCGCCGTGGTAATCACCAGTGTCACCAGAACGGTGTGATGGTAGTTGCTGTCCTTCAATAAGTCAATGTAGTTATCCAGGCCGGTAAACTTGGTCTTTAGCCCCAAAAAAGCCACCCGATAAAACGACAGACGAAAGGTCTGGATGACCGGATAATAGAGAAAAACGGCCAGGATGATCAGCGTGGGCAGCATAAAAAGCCAGGGCACCCACTTGCCCTTGAATTTGGCCGTACTCATGGCGTTTCCTCCTGCCTTTGGAGCACCGGGGATAGAGGGTAGGGGCAGGTCCTCTTCCGACCTGCCCCTACGGATTCGGCCGGTTGGCACCGGAACTATTCGACCGACTTGTTATAGTCTTCGATGGCCTTATCGGCCTCCTCTTTGGCCTGCTGCAGGGCTTCGTCCACCGTGGCCTGTCCGGCCAGCACCTTTTCGATGGCCTGCTCGATGATGGTCCGCACTTCGGGGAAGGCCCCGATGACGGCGCCGCGGGTGGCCTTGGTGTCTTTGGTGTTCAGGAGCTGGTCAAAGGCAGCCCGGTAGGCCGGGTTGCGCTCAAACCACTGCTGGCCTTCCAGCACGGTGACGGCGGACTTGCGGATGGGGAAGTAGCCGGTGGCCTTGTGCCAGCGCACGGCGTTTTCGGTGTTGGTGAACCAGGTGACGAAATCGGTAGCTGCCTTCAGTTCCTCCTCCGGGTGGCCGCCGGACATCCACATACTGGCCCCACCGACGATGACGCCCTGGCGTTCGCTGTTGGCCGGGTAGGGCAGATAGCCGGTGCCCAGCTCAAAGCCGTTCTCCGCGGCGTCGTTCTGGCGGTTGACCACGTCGCTGGTGGAGGTGATCTCCATGGCCGCCTGGCCGGAGACAAAAATGGCGTCCGCGCCGTCCCAGTCCTCCAGCTTGCCGCTGTAGGCATAGTAGCCTTTATCGTACATCTCTTTCCACCAGCTGACGATGGTCTTGGCCGCGTCGCTGGTCAGGTAGACTTCGGTGGCACGGGCATCGCGGCCATTGCCGTTGTTGGCCAGCTCGGCGCCCATGTTGGCCATCCACTGTTCAAAGAACCAGGAGTGGAGGGGCCAGGAAACGCAGTTCTTGGCAACACCGCTGCCGACGATCTTTTCGCAAACGTCCAACATCTCCTCAAAGGTCTCCGGCGGCTTTTCCGGGTCCAGCCCGGCGGCGCGGAACATATCCTTGTTATAGTAGAGGATGGGGTTGGACGAGTTCCAGGGCATGGAGTAGAATTTGCCGTTGAAGCGGTAGTAGTTGGATACGCCACCGATCAGGTCATCCATGTTGACCCATTCCGGGGCATTGTCCTCAAAGGGGATAAAGATGCCGGAATCCAGGGCCAGCTGAGAACCGACCTCAAAGATCTGGACGATGTGGGGCGGGTTGCCCTGCTGGGCGGCCAGGATGGCGGCGTTGAGAGTGTCGCGGTAGGAGCCTTTGTTCTCCACTCGGACGTACACGCCGGGGTGGGTATAATTGTAGTCGGCCACCATGCGCTCAATGAGCAGCTTCCGACCGCCGCCAAAGGCGTGCCAAAAATCAATGACAATGGCGCCTTCGGGGATCTCCTCTTTGGGGGCCTCTTCGCATTCCTTTTCAACGATGCGCGTGACTTCTACCGTAACCTGCGCCGGTTGGCCTTCGCCGCCCGTTGAAGGCGCAGGCGTCGCTCCACAAGCTGCCACCAGGGGCAAGAGTAGGGCCAACAAAGTGACAATCGCCAACCATTTTGTAGCTTTCATTTTCTCTTCCTCCTTTGGTCTCCTTTATTTCGGAAAACATTTGTTTCGGAAAACGATTGGGTCGGTCGGGTGTTCTTTTAGCCGACGATCACCTCCTCTCCTGGCAAGCCGGATTGCTAAGGGGAACGGGGGGGCGACCCGGCGCGGGATCTGAATTTTGGCGTCAGACGCTAGAATCTGCATAGCAAAGATCCGAAAAGCGGAGCTCTCGTAGCTCCCTTCTCTCCATCCAAAACACTTTGGGGGATGGATTATACTCTGAAGAGAAAAGGCTGTCAAATCCCAAAACGGGGTGAACAAAGGAGCGATCATGCCCGAAGAATTGCGCGTTTTGCTAAGCACCTTTGCCCTGCTCTTCATTGCCGAGCTGGGGGATAAAACCCAGCTGGCCGTCATCACCATGACGGTTCGGCACAAGATGCCGCTGTACGTCTTTGTCGGAGCCGTTCTGGCCCTCTCTACCGTGACACTGCTGGGCGTCCTGGGCGGGGAGGCCCTGGCCCACTTGATCCCGGAAGCGATCCTCCGCAAAATTGCCGCCGTTATGTTCGTGGGCATGGGGTTATTGATCTGGTTCGGCAAAGTCTGAAGAACTATGAAGATGCTAATTGAGGCCCGTCTGCTTGACGGAAAACAACAATTGTGGTATGATGTCCTCCGGTTGAGTGATCCATGATGCCGCGTGGCGGGGAATCACCCAGGAGGTGACAAATGAAGAAAGGGAAATGGGTAACGTTGGGGATCGGCCTGTTGATCGTAGCCATCATGCTTGCCGGGCTGACGGGCTGTTCCCGTAAATCCGAAGGTCGCGCGCCGGAAGAAACCGCAACTGCCGCCCCCCAGGCAACCGGCGTCGCAGAATCCAACCCTCCCCCACCGGGGGAAACGATTGTCTCGGCGGTCGGTTCCACTCCAAGCCAACCAGGTGGCCCAACGGCCATGCCTACCGTAGCCGTCCCGGCCGCCCCGTCGCCTGTTGCGCCCCCACCCGCGGCTACTCCTCCGCCCGGAGAGGCCACCGCCGTCCCGCCCCCGTCCGGCGCCCAACCGGCCGATACCTCCGGTGGCGGAACGTGGCACACCGTCCAAGCAGGAGAAACCCTGTCTTCCATCGCCCGCAAGTACGGCACAACCGCACAGGCAATAGCCCAAGCCAATAACCTGACCGCTCCGTACACGATCTACATCGGTCAGAAACTCAAAATCCCCACCACATCGGGTTCAGGCAGCACGCCCGGCGGCGCGTCAGGGTGTCGCATCCGGCACGTGGTCAAACCCGGTGAATGGGTGTGGCAGATCGCCAGAACCTATGGAGTTTCGCCCTACGACATCCTGGCCGCCAACGGCATGACCATCCAATCGGCACGAGTCATCCATCCCGGCCAAGTACTGTGCATCCCGTGACAAGTACTGAACGGCATTGGAAAGGGGGTGATAGCGGGGATAGATCCGTGGTCTTTTTCATCGCACAAGCGGCTAAGCAACATTAATTTGTAGGAGGAGAGATAATGTTCAACAAGAAACTGGCGTTTTTGACCGTACTGGTCATGATCGTGCCACTTCTGCTGAGCGCGTGCGGTCCGACACCGGAACCTGTCGTCAAGACCGTGGTGCAGACCGTCGTGGTTGAGCAGACCAAAGTCGTCGAAAAGGAAGGCGAGGTCAAGACCGTCGTCGAGACGGTTGTGGAAACCGTCGTCGTTGAGGTGACACCGGAGCCGGAAGAGGAGAAACCGGTTGAATTCATCGCCCCGCGCCCCGACACCCTTACCTTTGTTGAATACGGTGACCCCGACACCCTGGACATCAACTTGAACTACGAGACCGCCGGTGGCGAGCTGATCATGAACGTAGCCGAGGGCTTGATCTTCTACAACTTTAATGACAGCACCTCCTTCGTGCCCCAGTTGGCCACCGAGGTCCCCAGCGTGGAGAACGGCGGCATCTCCGAAGACGGCATGACCTACACCTTCCACATCCGCAAAGGCATCAAATTCCACAACGGCAACGACCTGACTCCCAGCGACTTTGAGTACACCTATGAGCGCGGCCTGTTGCAGTCTTCGCCCGACGGCCCCCAGTGGCTGATGATCGAACCGATCATGGGCTACGCTTCCGGTGACATCACCGAAGAGATCGCCGACGGCGAGTACGCCGGGGACCCGGAGGCCCTGAAGCAGAACGCCTCTCCGGAGGAGCTGAAAGCCCTCTGCGAGAAAGTCAAGGCCAAGATCGAATCGGACGATGAAGCAGGCACGCTGACCATCCACCTGGCCCAGCCGTGGGGTCCTTTCCTGGCCACCCTGGCCCAGGGTTGGGGCTATGCCATGGACAAAGAATGGGCTATGGAAAACGGTGCGTGGGATTGGTCGTGCGACACCTGGGTTGACCAGGAATACGCCATGACCTCCGAGAACGACCCCCTGACCGACAAGATCAACGGCACCGGCCCCTACAAGCTGGACCACTGGACCCCGGGCGAGGAATACGTCCTGGTCGCCAACGAGGACTACTGGCGGGAGCCGGGCAACGAGGTTTGGCCGGGTGGCCCCAGCGGTGTACCGCGCATCAAGCGCGTCGTCTACAAGAACGTACCCGAATGGGGGACCCGCTTTGCCATGCTGCAGGCCGGCGATGCCGAGTGGGTGGCCGTACCGCCCGCCAACCGGCCCCAGGTGGACCCCTTGGTCGGCGAGATCTGCGACTGGCAGACCTTTGAGTGCAAGCCGAACCCGGACAACCCCAACGGTCCGCTGCGCAAGTGGCCCGGCCTGCCCTCTGTATCCCGCACCAATATCTTTATGAACTTTGACCTGAGCCAGGAAGAGGGCATCAACCCCTACATCGGCAGCGGCAAACTGGACGGCAACGGCATTCCGCCCGACTTTTTCTCCGACATCCACGTCCGCAAGGCTATGAACTACTGCTTTGACTACGACACCTTTATCGCCGATGCCCAGAACGGTGAGGGCGTGCGCAACAACGGCCCCATCATCAAGGGGATGCTGGGCTACAACGAAGACGGCCCCATGTACGAATTTGACCTGGACAAGTGCGCCGAAGAGCTGGAACAGGCTTGGGGCGGCGTCCTGCCCGAAGTGGGCTTCCGCTTCCAGATGGCCTACAACACCGGCAACGTCACCCGCCAGACCGCCTGCAACATCCTCCAGGCCAACCTGCGTGCCGTCAACCCCAAGTACCAGGTTGAGTGCTTGGGCCTGCCCTGGCCGACCATGCTGCGGGCCTTCCGCGCCGGGCAGCTCCCCATGGTTGCCAGCGGCTGGATCGAGGACATCCACGACCCGCACAACTGGGCGCAGCCCTTTACCGTCGGCACCTATGCCGGTCGTCAGAACCTGCCCGAAGACCTGAAGGCGCAATTCCAGGAACTGGTCACCGCCGGCGTGCGCGAATCGGATCCGGCCAAGCGCGAAAAGATCTACTTTGACCTGCAGAAACTGTTCTACGACAGCGCAATCCAGATCGTCCTCTCCCAGCAGACCGGCGTCCACTATGAGCAGCGCTGGGTGAAGGATTGGTTCTATCGCGTCGGCCAGTTTGGCGGCTACTTCTACGCCTACGGGTTGGAAGGCGGCGAATAACCGAACCTTTGAACCATCCCTTTTCTGGCGGGGGCGGCTTGCCCCCGCCAGAAATTCTTGTTGACCAAATCTCCGGCCCCGCCGGCCCCGTGGAACCCCGGTGGGGACGGGCCAGAGGTTGAACTTATGACCGCTTATATCATCCGTCGCTTGATCCAATTGCCCATCACCCTCTTTGGGGTGACACTCCTGCTCTTTTTGATGATTCAGCTCCTGGAACCGGTGGAACGCACGGCCCTCTACGTGCGGGACATTCCCCACACCGAAGGAGCCTTGGACGCCATCATCCGTCGTTACGGATTGGATGAGCCGTTCCATGTGCAGTATTGGCGTTGGTTGGTAGGGCGCGTGGACCCGGAAACAGGGGAAAAAGTGGGTGGCATCTTGCGCGGCGACTTTGGCTTTTCCCGCACCGGCCGCCAACCGGTCATTGACCTGATCCTCTATCGCCTCCCTGCATCGGTAGAACTGGCATTGTGGAGCGTCGTCCCCATCATCGCCGTCGGCATCTGGTTGGGAATTGTAGCAGCCAAAAACCACAACAACATCATCGACCAGGCCGCCCGCGTCTTTGCCCTGATCGGTTGGTCCTTCCCCACCTTCGTCTTTGCCCTCCTGGTGCTGATGATCTTTTATGCCAAACTGGGTTGGTTCCCACCGGGCCGTCTATCCGATTGGGCACAGCGCATCGTCCTTTCCCCCGAATTCCACCAGTATACCAAGATGCACACCATCGACGCCCTCCTCAACCTACGACTTGACATCTTCTGGGATGCTTTGCGCCACCTGATCCTGCCCATCATGACCCTGTGCTACATCCAGTGGGCCATGCTCCTGCGCCTGACCCGCTCCTCCATGCTCGAAGCCCTGAACCAGGACTATATGACCACGGCGCGGGCCAAAGGGCTTTCGGAAAAGGTTGCCATCAACCGCCACGCCCTGCCCAACGCCTTGATCCCCGTCGTCACCGTAGGAGGGTTGACGGTAGTCGGGCTGATCAGCGGTGTGGTCATCACCGAAACCATCTTCAACATCCCCGGCATGGGCCGGGCTGCTGCCGAAGCCGCCCAGAACCTGGACGTGCTGACCGCCGTGGCCTTTACCATGTTCAGCGCGGTACTGCTGATCGTGGCCAACCTGATCATTGACATCCTGTATGCCGTGTTGGACCCCCGTGTCCGCCTGCAATGACGTTTGGTGATATGAACGAGGTGTGTGCATGACGACAGAGACCATCATCGTCCGGGAACCCCCCGGCCACAAGGGCAAGATCAGCCGTGATGAAGCCGTCGCCTGGACCTTGCCGGAACTCAAAGGGTTGCGAAAGGTCCTGGGGCCGGAATGGTATCGCTTGCTGAAAGGGCTGGTCACAAACCCCCTCTCTGTGGCCGGGCTGATCATCGTAGCCTTTTATATTTTGATGGCCATTTTCGCCCCCGTGCTGGCTCCGCCCACATCGGAAGTGGTTGACCCTTACCTGGTTCCCCGTGATGGGTTCAGTCCGGAACCCAAACCTCCCGGCACCGTATGGAACCGCGAGCCGCCTCCCGTCCCGACGTGGTATCGGGTTATCACCGGCAAGGACTATTGGGTTCACCTGCTGGGCACAACCAGCGGCCAGTTTGACATTTGGTACGGCGTAGTCTGGGGGGCGCGGACGGCCCTCTTTGCCGGCATCGTGGTCACATTTTCTACGGTGATCATCGGCTTGGTCATCGGCTCCATCTCGGCTTTCTACGGCGGGTGGTTGGACGATGTTCTGATGCGCTTCACCGAGATCTTTATGGCCTTCCCCTTCCTGCTGGCCGCCCTTTTGCTCTCCTCGTTGCTGGTCCCCCGCTTCGGGCGGAGCATCTGGCCGCCCACCATTGCCCTGATCGCCTTTGGCTGGATGCGCTACGCCCGCGTCGTCCGAGGGGACATCCTCTCGGCCAAAGAACGCGACTACGTGATGGCCGGCCGGGTGCTGGGCGTCAAGGATGGCCGTCTGATCATGCGCCACATCCTGCCCAACGTCATCTACCCCATCTTGGTCTTGGCTTCCTTCCGCCTGGGTGATGCGGTCCTTTCCTTCGCCGCCTTGAGCTTCCTGGGCGTGGGAACCCAGATCGGCTACGCCGATTGGGGGCAGATCATCAGCTTCGCCCGCGACTGGATCCTGAGCCTGGATACCCACTGGTACATCATCCTCTTCCCCGGCTTGGCGCTGATCATCTTTGGCCTGGGCTGGAACCTGATCGGTGATGCCTTGCGGGATATTCTGGACCCGCGCCTGCGCACCGAACAAGGCTAACCTGCAAGAGAAAAAAACGGCGGCTCCGTGCGGAGCCGCCGTTTTTTCGTGATGAAGGCACGTTCAAGTCCGGGAGATGAGCAACCGCCGAATTTCGGTATCGTGGGCGCCAAAGCGGTATTTGTACACCTCATCGCCGCGCAAAAAGTCAAAGCGGCGGCGGCCCAACCGGATGGCGTGCTCAATGCAGCGGGCGGTGACGACAATGCCCGGACTCAGGTGGCGGAAACGGGCCGGATCGTAGCCCGAATTGTACACCAGAATATCCCCGCCGTAATCAAAATTCAGCAAAGCCGCTGCCCGCACGCCGTCCATCTCCACAAAGGCCAATTGCAGCCAACCGGCAGCCTGTAGCACCTGGGCTACCTCGTGAAAAAAGCCCTGCATCTGCGTATCCATAAAAGCGTCTTTATGGGGTGTGCTCTTTTGGTGGAGGGTGATAAAGGTCTGCATCTCGGCTTCCAGATCGTGCTCCGGCCCGATGATGAGAAAACGGGTATCGGCCTCATTATCGGCCTTGCGCAGCTTGCGGCGGATCTCGTGCCGCTGCTTCTTATCCAGAGAGCGTAGGTACTCCTCCCAGGTGGAGGGCAGATCAATCAGAGGACAGACATCCTCTACCTCAACGCGGGTAGCATAGCCCCGCGCCTCGGCCACTTTGCGCAGGAGACGATAAGTTTGCGATCCTTCGGGGATGTTGCACAGGTCCAGCCGCTCCCAGGGCAGGGCTTGTTGCTCTAAATAATCCAACAAGGCGTTGTAGACCGCTTCTTCCCGGCCCACCTCCACGATGAGGTCCAGATAATCGGAAACGTCGCGGCAGCCGACCAAAGCAAAGGTCCATCGTCCTTCGGTGTCCTGGGTGCGGAAGAGAGGAGCCAGGCCCACCAACCGCCCACCCACGGAGCGGAAACCGAGCAACAGCAGGTCCCCCATGCCCAAGTGCTTCCACCAGGTAGATTGCCATTCCCAAGTGAGAAAGAGGGTGTTGCAGCAGCTGCGACGTAACAGGTCGTTCCATTCCGGCTTGAGGGCAGCAAAACCGCCGCTTTCAAAATGTACCTCTACCCGCATGTTCCACTCCGAGTAACCGCTTTCACCCCTCGGCACGGCTGCAACCCGCACGGGCTACAAATCTACAATTGCTACGTTGCTCTGCATGGGCTACAACCCGCGCGGACCGGATTCTCGCCTTTGGTGGCGTTAGGGGATCCGTTTCCACAGCACCTGAATCTGTTGGATGCCGGTTTTCGTATCCTCGTCGGTTCTGAAAGTAAAAAGCTTGGAAGCGGGTTTGTTGTCCGGGGTCAGAACCTGGATGCTCCAAACACCGGCGAATCCTTTGGGCGGTGAGGTTTCCGAAGTATCGGCCAGGTGGATTTCGTAATAGCCGTTGGCATCGGTGTACACGACGGGGCTGGCCGGTGTGCCCTTCTCATCGGCGTACCAGACGATGAGAGGCACGCCCTCCAGCGGGTTCCCGGCAGCGTCGGTGACATAGCCGAAAAAGCCGGTCCATTCGGTGCTGGGTCGGCCACCTGCGCCTTCAAACCGGTACAAGGGCGTGTCGGTATCGCCCATGTAGGGAGCCGGAGGGGTGGCGGTGGGGGTAGGCGGTGGAGTGTTGGTGGGGGCACGGGTTGGACCGGGGGTGAAGGTGGGAACGGGGGTGATGGTCGGTTGGACGGCGACCGGCGTCGGCGTCGCTTTGAGGGCAGGCAGCCCCACGGTGATCAATAGAACGGCAACGATGACGATGACGACGATCAGCACGGCGGCGAAGATGATGTACAGACGTGTGGAACCGGATGAGGGACCGTCGTTCGTTATTTTGTCTTCGCTCACAGGTCACCCCTTGTTCTCAGTTTCCAAACCTCACAAGCCGCAGCCTACACCTCCGCCCGTCGGAACGGCTCAGAGCCGCTCCATCAGCCAGGTGTAACATCGTTCCCAAATCGTTTCGCGCTCGCCGTCAACGAGGATATTGTGGCCTGAATGCTCCAGCCAAACCAACGTTCTATCGGTCGAGCCGACGCCCCGGTAGACGATCTGGGCTGCATCGGGTGCGATCTGGGCATCGTGCCGCCCCTGAAAGATCAGGATCGGTTGCCGAACCGCCGCCAGCGTGCGGCGCACCTGCTGCTGAAGTCGGTAGGTTTCGGCAACGGCGTTCAAGGGCAGCCGGTCGTAGCACCAGACGCGGTTTCGGCCCTCCGGGTCCACCAGGTCGTCGTCGCCGATGGCCCCCAAGGGGTTGTATTTGAGCAAATGGCGCATGATCGGCGTCAGCGGGAGGAGGGGGTTTTGGAGTTTGACGGCCGGAGACATGACGATCAACCCTTTGATTTCGGGTCGTTTTGCCCCCAACCAGAGAGTGAGCAACGATCCCAGGGACAGCCCGCCGACAAAGACGGCCCGGCAACGCTCCTGGAGCGCGCCCAGGGCAGTCTCGGCTTCGGCAACCCAGTCCTGCCAGCGGACGCGGAGTAGATCTTCCGGCCCCGTGCCGTGGCCGGGCAGCAGAGGGCAACGCACCGTCAAACCCCTGGCGGCGAGATATTCGCCCAGGGGCCGGGTTTCGGCGGCAGAGCCGGTAAGGCCGTGGATCAGCAGTGCTCCTATGGGGCCACCGTCGGCAGCGTAGGCGGAAGGGTCCAGGTGATCGGGTTGCGGCATGGCATCCCCTAACCGAACATCTTTCCTAAACCACCGACCAGGTCTTGCACGTCCAGGCCGCCCCCTTCGCCGCCGAGCACGGCGTCAACCTGCCCGGCAACCGGCTCCGGCAGCTTATCCTTGAGGAAGGACATCACCATCTCAACGGCCTGACGGGCCTGTTCCTCCGAAATGCCCACCTTGTCAACGATCATTTTGATCAGTTCGTCCATCGTTCTCTCCTTTCCCAGAATGCTTTGATTGTACCACACAATGCCGTTTTCCGGAAACTGGGCCGACGACCGATACCGGGTGCAAAAAGCCCCCTCGCCGACGAGGGGGCTGCGATTGCCTACTTTAGCGGTTCGCCAACCGACGCAGTTCCTCAAACAGTTCCCGTTCACGGGCGGTCAGATGGGTGGGCAAGCGTACCTCGGTCTTGACATACAGGTCACCGTATTGCCCCGGCCGGCGCAGGTGGGGCATTCCCTTGCCCCGGAGACGGAAGGTGCGTCCGTTCTGCGTGCCGGGCGGGATGGTTAGCATGGCATGACCGGTCATGGTCGGGACGCGGACCTCTCCGCCCAGGACCATGGTGTACAGGTCCACGGGCACGGTGGTGTACAGGTCGTCGCCCTTGCGCTCAAAACGCGGGTCGGGCAGGACGGTCACCTTGAGGTAGAGATCGCCCGCTTGCCCGCCGGCTATCCCCGCGCCACCCTGACCGCTCACCCGCACGCGGGTTCCGGTCTTGGCCCCTGCCGGGATTTTGACTTCCAGGCGGTGGCCGTCCTTCTGCAGGATGCGCGTTGTACCGTGGTAGGCCTCCTGCAACGAGATCTCAACCGGCTGTTCCAAATCCTGTCCGCGCCGGGGGCGGGCCTGGCGGGTGAAGCCGTTCACCCGGGCGCCACCACTTCCCATTCCGCCAAAGATCTGGCTGAAAAAGTCGGAAAAGATCCCGCTTCCGCCGAACAGGTCTTCCAGGTCTTCGGGAGTGCCGTAGCGCACATGGACGCCGCCCGGCTGGCCTGTCGTCCAACGGCTCCAGTCAAAGTCGCCGGGGTCGCCACCCATGCGCTGCCAACGCCGCCAGTCGGCGCCCAGTTGATCGTATTTGCGCCGCTTTTCGGGGTCGGAAAGGACTTCATAGGCTTCGTTGATCTCCTTGAACCGCTCCTCCGCCCCCGGCGTTTTGTTGACATCGGGGTGGTATTCGCGGGCCAGGCGACGGAACGCCCGCTTGATCTCTTTTTCAGAGGCGTTCTTGTCCACACCCAAAATTTTATAATAATCCTTGTATTCCATGTGCACTCCCAAAATTCAAAATTTCTCGTTACCGGAAACGGCCGTCGGACCCGATCTCTTCCGCAGGTCCCCGCCACGGAAACGCGCGGTAGCCTGCACGATCAAGTCCGGGAACGATCTTTTACAAAGACGCGATGTCGCCCAGGATTCTCAGGAGGCAGGGCCTCCGCTCCTTTAGACGGCGACGATGACCTGGGCCGGGCGCAGCAGCGTCTCCCCCAGGCGATAGCCCGGTTGCAAGACCTGGACGATGGTATCCGGTTCGGCGTCGGCGGCTTCGCCGGACACGGTGCTGACCGCCTCGTGCCAGCGGGGATCAAAGGGCTGATTTTCCGCCGGGATCGGCTCGACACCTGCCTGTTCCAACAACTGCAGGGCTGCCCGGTGGGTCAGCTCAATCCCCCGCCGCAGGCCGTCTATGTCATCGGCGGGAGCGGCCAACGCCCGTTCCAGGTTATCTACGACCTGGAGGAAGGCCCGCAAAAGATGCTCCCGCTCGGCGGCGATCTCGTCCTGGGCCAGCCGCCGCTGGCGTTTGCGATAGTTGTCCATTTCGGCCTGAAGGCGCAAGGCGCGTTCGCGCCAGTCTTCCGCCTCGGCCTGAGCCTGTTCCACTTGCTCTTGCTGCTCTTCGGCTTGACTTTGAGCCTGCTCCGCCTGGCCGCGTTGCTCATCCAGGGCGGCCTGCAGTCGCGCCATCTCCTCTTCCAGAGAGGCGATCTGCTCGCGCAGGGCACGGTTTTGTGCCACCAGTTCCGCCGCGGTCAGAGACGCGGGCACAGGCGGCACGACCGCCTCCAACGGCTCAACCGGCGACGCCACCGGCCTGGGTGCAGGATCGGCGACGACCGGCGGTCGGCCCGGCGGTCGGATGACACGGACCGGAACTCGTACTCGTTTGCTCATAGACCTCTATCCTCACAACGGGCCTGGATCGTCGGAGGACCCAGGCCCGCCATTTGCATTGTTAGATTGAAAGTCTTTGCTGGCCCCTTGTCAATGGGGGCGGAGCGGTGCTCCGCCCTCTGCCGGGCCGGTGGGCGGGGTTTTCGTCCCCGGCAGCGGGCCGGGGATCGCAACGCCCTCTTACACTTCGCGGAATTCGCCTTCAACGACGCCTTCTTCTTCCGGCGCGCCGTAGCCCGTTGGGCCGCCCGCACCGGCTTGCGGACCGGCAGCCGCCTGCTGTTGGGCGTACATCTGTTGGCCGATGGCGTAGCTGGCCTGCTGCAGCTGCTCAATGAGCTGCTTGATACGGTTGATGTCGTCGCCGTCCTTGGCCTGCTTTAGGTCCTCAATGGTCCGCTCAATGGTAGAGCGGTCACTTGCCGGGACCTTGTCGCCCAGTTCCCGCAGCACCTTCTCGGTCTGGTAGATGAGCTGATCGGCGGTGTTGCGGGCTTCGACCAACTCCTTGCGCCGCCGGTCCTCGGCCTCGTGGCGGCGGGCCTCCTGAACCATCCGCTCAACCTCTTCTTTGGTCAGGTTGGTGCTGGCGGTGATGGTGATCTTTTGTTCTTTGCCCGTCGCCTTGTCTTTGGCCGTCACGTTGAGGATGCCGTTGGCGTCAATGTCAAAGGTGACTTCAATCTGGGGCACGCCGCGCGGTGCAGGCGGAATGCCTTCCAGGTTGAACCGACCCAGGGTGATGTTGTCGGCAGCCATGGTGCGCTCACCCTGTAGAACGTGGATGGTCACCGCCGTCTGCCCATCCTCCGCCGTGGAAAAGATCTCGCTCTTGCGAACGGGGATGGTGGTGTTGCGCTCAATGAGGGGCGTCATCACGCCGCCCAACGTCTCCACGCCCAGGGTCAAGGGCGTCACGTCCAGGAGCAACACGTCCTTGACCTCTCCGGCCAACACGCCGGCCTGGATGGCCGCACCGATGGCTACGACCTCGTCGGGGTTGACGCCCTTGTGCGGTTCTTTGCCGGTCAGGCTGCGGACCAGGTCCTGGATCATGGGCATCCGCGTCGCGCCGCCGACCAGAACCACCTCGTCAATGTCGCGGGCGGTGAGCTTGGCATCCTTGAGGGCCTGCTCAAACGGCCCTTTGCAGCGTTCCACCAGGTCCTCGGTCAGCTGCTCCAACTTGGAGCGGGTGAGCTTCATCTGCAGGTGTTTCGGCCCGCTGGCATCGGCGGTGATGAAGGGCAAGTTGATCTCCGTTTCCAGCACGGTAGAAAGTTCAATCTTGGCCTTTTCCGCCGCTTCCTTGAGCCGCTGCAGAGCCTGGCGGTCCTTGCGCAGGTCAATGCCCTGGTCTTTCATAAACTCGTCGGCGACATAGTCCACGATGCGTTGATCCCAGTCGTCACCACCCAGGAAGGTATCGCCGCTGGTGGATTTGACCTCAATGACACCTTCACCGACCTCCAGGATGGACACGTCAAAGGTCCCGCCGCCCAGGTCAAAGACCAGGATCGTCTCGGCGTCCTTTTTGTCCAGGCCGTAGGCCAAAGAAGCCGCCGTCGGCTCGTTGATGATGCGCAGCACCTCCAGCCCGGCGATGCGACCGGCGTCTTTGGTCGCCTGCCGCTGGCTGTCGTTGAAATAGGCCGGAACGGTGATGACCGCTTGGGTCACACGCTCGCCCAGGTAAGCACTGGCATCATCGGCCAGCTTGCGCAGGATCATAGCCGAAATTTCCTGCGGGGTGTACTCTTTGCCGGTCTGGGGAATGTACACCCGCGCATCTCCGGCTTTCCCCCGAATGATCTTGTAGGGCAGAATCTCACGGGCTTTGACCACTTCCGGGTCGTCGTAACGGCGGCCCATCAACCGTTTGACCGAAAAGATGGTGTTTTCCGGGTTGACCACGGCCTGCCGCCGGGCGGTCTGCCCGACCAGTCGTTCGTTATTTTTGTTGAACGCCACCACAGAAGGGCACAACCGCCCTCCTTCCGCCGTAGGGATGACGGTCGGCTCCCCGCCTTCCATGACGGCAACTACGCTGTTCGTTGTTCCCAAATCAATACCAATGATCTTTGCCATTTGTCCTATCCTCCATTCCATCATTCCTCTTTGCGGCTCACATTGTAGGGGGTCATTGTTAGAATGGAGTTAGACAAACGTTAGCGTTTTGTTAGACTTGCAGGAAGGTCAACCTTTGCCCAGGGCGCGGACGCGTGCCCAAACGTTCAGTACAAAGGTCAGCACCGCCGCCACCAGGAACGGCCCGGATAGGCTATCCAAAATGCGGAAGGTCTCTTGGTGCGTCCAACTGTACAGCGGCGCAAACAGGGCCTGGAGCCAGATTCCGATGTTCAGCAGGACAAAGGTCGTCCAAAAGAGAGGTTCGCTGCCCCGTTGATGCTGCCCGCGCCGCTCCGGGCGGGTGTCATCCGGAAGGGGGCGGCTCGGCAGGGGAGGCAGAAGCCACCATGCACCGCCCATGATAAACTGGGTGAGCCAGCCGATGAGAAGGAAAGGGATATGGCTGGCCCGTAGGGTGAGGAGTTTGTCGCCCAGGGGCAGCCAGCGATGGATGAGGAACAGCATACCCAGGATCGCACCCAGGATCAGGTAGGCGAAGGCGGTTTTAAAAAAAACGCGAGATGTGGTGGGCATGGTCAGCCTCTAGCGCAGGGGCCGGATGCGCCCCCAGATGAGGACTCCAAAGGCGGTGACGGCCACCGCCTGCAACACACCGGAAAGGGCCAGAAGCGCGGCCAACCAGGGGCGCGGCCCCATCAGGTAGAACGGCTCACAGAGGAAACGCAGCAACAGGCCGATGTTCAGGCAACCGTATGCGGTCCAAGCCAGCCGGTCCGGACCTCTGGGGTCCGGTCGTTCGCGATAGCGGGGGAACATCCAGTAGGCAACGCCCAGGGCCAATTGACTCATCCAGCCGACGACCAGCAGGTGCAGCTGGCTGAAATAGAGGACGCGCAGCCAGCGGCTGAAGGTCAGCCAACGGTCCAACAGCATCAACGCACCCAGGGCGAACGCAACGATGAGGTATGCAAAAGCGGTCTTGACGTAGATGCGGGCAATCGGCGGCATGGCTTCAATCCTGACCGGGGGCACTACAACCCAAGAATTCCTCCAGTTCCCGGAGGTGGAGGGGCTTTACCAAGTCCTGCAGGCCGTAGATGACCTTCCCCAGGTCGGTGTCCTTCAGAGGGATGGTGACGGGCACGGCCAGGTTGACCGGCACCGTTTGGCTCACCGGCACAATCAGGTCCAATTGGATCGGGAGCTTCAGGCCGGAGGGCAGCTCCAAAAAGACCGTACCGTTGATCCGCCCCCCACCGGCAGGGAGGACAAAGTTGGCAGGTCTGTTCAGGGGGACCGGCGCGGAAAGCTGGGTGACGGTTGTCTGCTCCAGGGGGAGGTCAAAGACTACCGGGATCGTGTCGCTGACATAGACGGTCTCGGTGATGACCGCGTTCTCAAAGTCCTCCAGTACGGTGTTCAGCCCGACGATGGTATCACAAGCCAAGCCCGCTTTCAGGGAGAGGATCAGATCTCGGTTCAGCCAGAGGACAAAGCCGGATAGCAACAGGATCATGACCAGGGTGAACGTAACCAAGAAGGAGAAAAAGATGGCAAATTTCTCAAAGGCCAACCACAGACGTTCCCAGCGTGTCATCAATCTTATCCTTTCTGTGTCAAAACAAGGCACTCATATTATAACCGACAATTCCCGGTATGTCAACGCGGTGAAAGCGGCTGAAGACGATACATGCATTCCCGGTCACGACAGCCTTGCGGCTTGACAAAGGATGCTCATTGTGTTAGAATGCATACCGACCGGTCGGTTTGTTATTGAGGGAAGGACCGATCCCGCCATGCTGCCGAGGAAAGATCCCGGCAGATCGCAAAGGCGGCGGCGACTCAAGGAAGGCATCCGCCCACGCGGACGCGGCCCGTCTGCGCCGAGCAACGTAGCACAAGCCGGAGGCTTGCAAGCCACAACTGCGATTTTCTTGCGCCACCGGGCCGGGTACATTCCCGTACATTCGTGAACGATCCGCGATTTGAGTTTGAGAGAGGAGGGAACGTGAGCAATCAACACCGAGGGGAGGAGACACGGGAGCGCATCCTCAACGCCGCTTTGGAAGCATTTGGTCGCTACGGCTACGATGCGACCAGCGTGGCCGAAATCTGCCGCCGGGCCGGTGTGACCAAAGGCGGTTTTTATCATCACTTTCCCAGCAAAAAAGCCCTCTTTTTGGACCTCTTGGAGCGTTGGTTGGAGGGCATTGATGCCCAGCTGGAAGCCGCCCGCTCCGGCCAGACGGTCCCGGAGGAGCTCCGACGAATGACCGGTATGGTTCGGGGCATCTTTCAGGATGCCGGGGGCAAATTGCCCATCTTTTTGGAGTTCCTGACCAAATCAGGCCAGAGTCCGGAGGTGTGGCAGGCCACCGCCGTACCTTTTCGCAAGTATCAGCAATTTTTTGCCGAAATGATCCGGGATGGCATTGAAGAAGGCTCCCTGCGTCCTGTGGACCCCGATCTGGCAAGCCGGGTGCTCATTTCTTTCGCCCTGGGTTTCTTGGCCCAGGGGCTGCTCGACCCCCTCGGCACAGATTGGGGAACGGTGGCCCAGGAAGGGGTGGACATCCTGCTGACCGGGCTACAGGCGTGCCCCCAAGGGGAGTAGACCCCCGGCCCCGCCGGATCCTCCGGAGTACGGCGCGGCGACCGAGCGGGAGTTCCGGAAAAGAATCGGAAAGGATAGAAGATGAAAGTTTTAGTAACCGGTGCATTCGGCAATGTGGGTCGGAGTACCGTAGCGGAGCTACTCCTCCAGGGGCATACCGTCCGCTGCTTTGACCTCAAGACAAAGGCCAACGAAAGGGCTGCCCACCGTTTGGGCGACCGGGTAGAAGTTGTTTGGGGGGATCTGCGCCGCCCGGACGATGTGGCGCGGGCGGTAACAGGGCAAGAAGCGGTCATCCACCTGGCTTTTATCATCCCCAAGCTCTCGGCCACGGGGGTCGAATCGGAGGCACGCCCCGCCTGGGCGCGAGAGATCAACGTCGGCGGCACCCGAAACCTGATCGCGGCGATGGAGGCCCAACCGCATCCACCGCGGTTGCTTTTCTCCTCCTCTTTTCACGTCTACGGGCGCACACAACACATGCCGCCGCCCCGCCATGTGACCGATCCATCCCGACCCATTGAGCACTATGCCCGGCACAAGGTCGAGGCGGAGGAAGCGATTCGCAATTCCCGGTTGGAATGGACCATCTTTCGGTTGGCCGCCGTCTTTCCGCTGGCGATGAAGATGGACCCCGGCATGTTTGACGTTCCCCTGGACAACCGCATTGAATACGTCCACACCCGCGACGTGGGGTTGGCCTTTGCCAACGCCGTGAGCAATCCCGCCGTGTGGGGCAAGACGTTGCACATCGGCGGCGGGCCACGCTGCCATTACCTTTACCGCCAGGTGACGGACAAGGTGCTGGACGGCATGGGGATCGGTCCGCTGCCCGCCGATGCTTTCACCACGACCCCCTTCCCCACCGACTGGCTGGATACCGAGGAGAGCCAGCGGCTGCTGCATTACCAGCGTTATACCCTAGATGATTACGTCAAGGATATGAAAAAGATGTTGGGCTTGCGGCGGCATCTGGTGCGACTGACCCGCCCCCTGGTTCGCCGCTGGCTGCTGAATCAATCACCCTATCTGCGCACCCGGCAGCCGACTCGGTCGGCAGCCTCGCTTCCGATGTCGCAGGTGTGAGCATGGGGGGCACAAAGGCCCTACCCTCATAGGAGGAACACGGCAACGGCCACTACCGTACCGATGGCATACAGGAGAGGATAGACCCAGATGGAATACTGGTCTACCCGTTCGGCGGTCTCCCGTTTGTCGTTGAGCTCCAGCCGCTTCAAAAAGACGTTAAAGACGACCACAAAGGCACTGATGACAAAGACGCCGATCAGCACCGCGTCCATGAAGGTCAGGTATCCCAAACGGGGCAGCTCACCGGAGACGGTAAAGTTGAAGGCAACAAAGACCAAAAGGTTCGCACTGGCCACGTCCACCCGCTTGCTGTAATCCTTCAGGAAGAAGGTGAACCAGGAAACCAGGATGATCAACCCGATGGGAACAAAGATGCGAAAGATGTAAAAGTTGAGGTGGCGGTTGACCTGGAAGGCCAGGGCATAACGGGCTTTGCCTTCCTCAATGCTTGTTTCCGGATGCCATTCAAGGACCTTCCACTCCTCTTCGCCCAGCGTATCGCCTACGTCGCTCAGCTCCGGAAGGGCCTGGTAGATGAAAAAAGTATCCGGGTACAGGGAGTGGATGCGGATGTAGAGATGCTGAGTGTCAAAGGGGAAGCGGGTAAAGTTAAAGTCGGGGGCCTGCAGGTCGGTGGCGAACCGCTCCTGGTAGAGGGCGCGGCCGTCGGACCAAACGACGACGTTGCGGTTTTGTACCCAGCGGTTGCCCTGCTGGTTGTAGACGGTGAATTGGGGCCACTGGACGCCCAACTCGGCAGCGTAAGCGGTAAAGGAATCACCGGTAAAGACCTTGTACTCGCAGTGGCAAGAGGATGGATCAAAGGCCAGGTTGGGGTCTTGCCATTCCATTCGCAGCTCGGCGACGACACCGAATTTTTCGGCGACCTGGTCCACACCGGTAATCTGCTGAAGCTTGACACCCACATTCACCGGGATCGGCTCTTGGCGAACCGGCCCCTGGGCTTCGGGCAGTTGGCCTTCCAGCACCTCCGGAGCGTTGACACCCAACAGCATCCGATAGTTCCCCGACGTCCCGTTGCGGGCAGCCAAACGCAACTGGTAATTGGTTGCGTCTTGCTCGAATCGGTACTCCAACTCGGCCGAGGTCTGCCCGCCGGATAGGTTCGCACTACGCACCGGTTTGTTACCGTAATCCTCCAACAGGAGGGCAGGGGCCAGATCGCCGGACGTGGCGGTGACATAGACATAGAGCACATCCCCCCGGCGCAACGGCCGCAAGGTCATCTCAAATTCCGGCGATTCGGCGGTCAGAGTCCCCGTGATCTCCTGGGCATACACCCCAAACAACGAGTCTTCCCTATCCAGAAAGGCGATGGTGTCGCCGGTGGGCCGTGCTTCCCCCGTCAACACCTGGGGGGCATCCAGGCCGACAAGCAGGCGAAACGTCCCGGCAGTATCCTGCCCCGGACTGCGGGCGACCAGGAGTTGATAGTCCCCGTCGGCCGGGATGGTGAATTCCAGGGCGGCGTCGTACCCCGCACCGCCGTCGTCATCCCAGGCCAGCAGGTACTTGTCGTAGATTTCCGGCAAGGCTTCCAGCGGGTCGCGGCCCTGGGCGATCAAGCGATCTATATCCGCAAGGAACATTTCGTTGAGGTCGCTGCCTTTGATCTTGGTATCGGTTACACCGAGCAACGGGTCCAGGTTGCCCGAAGTGCCGGCCATATAGGCGTAAAGCGTTTGGCCGGCCTTGAGGTCCGGCAAGGTGTAAAACAACCCCGCACCGGGGGCGACATAACCGGAAAAGACCTGTACCTTCCCCGTCTCGGCTTGCTCTTCGCTTTGGGCTTGGGCCATGATACCGCCCGCCGCCAGACCGAGAAGAACGATGACAACGCCCGCGATCGGCATCCAGGCCGCGGGGCGGCGCACCTGCGTTACTGCTTTGTTCATCGGGCCTCCTTGAGCTTTGCAATCGGTTGGATTATAGCCTAAAAGTGATGATCGCGCAAATGGGAGATCGGCGGTCCGGTGGGTGGGAGCGGGTGAGCCGGATGAGCATACTGCAGAATCATAGACGACAGCACCGCCGCAAACACGGAATCCCGAGATCCGCGGCACATCTTACCGGGGTCAGCCGAACAGACGGGCCAGCTCATCACGTGCAAAAGCAGGGAAGGGCACCAGCCCCTGAGCCGTGCGCAGGGAAACCCGAGGCGGCCCCTCCACCACCCGGCCGATGATCCGGGCGGCAATGCCCGCCCCGTCCAACGCCGCCACCATCCGCCGGGCATCATCGGGCGCGGCGGTCGCCAACAACGCGCCGGAAGCCAACAAGCCCAACGGGTCCAGACCCAATGCCCGGCAGACCGCCTCCGTTTCCGGCAAGATGGGAATCGCCTCGGCATCCACCACGATCCCCTGTCCCGATGCCTCTGCCAGTTCCCACAAGCCGGTGGCAAGCCCCCCCTCCGTCGGATCGTGCATGGCATGGGGCCGAGCCACACTACAGATCACCGCTGCATCGCGCACGACGCTGATACCCGGTTCGTGGAGGAACCGCCGACTGCGGGCCAGCGTCTCTCCATCCACCTGCTCCGCCAACCGCTCCTCCATCTCGCGGGCCAGTACCGCCGTCCCCTCTATGGCGATCCCTTTGGTCAACAGCACCGCGTCCCCCGCCCGCGCGCCGGCGGTGCGGACCAGGTTCTCCCGCTCTACCTCGCCCACCAGCAGCCCCACGGCGATGGGCCGATCCAAGCCGTGGGTGATCTCGGTGTGACCGCCACAGGGCACAATGCCCAAAGCCGCACACGTCTCGGCGATCTGGGCAAAGATGCCTTCTACCAGGGCAGGCGTCGTCCCTCTTTCCGGCAGGAGCAGCGTTACCAACAGCCAACGCGGGGTGGCCCCCATGGTCGCAATGTCATTGGCGTTGATATGGACCACGTACCGGCCGATCTCCTCCGTGGCAAAGGTGATAGGGTCCGATTTGAGGACCAGGTAGCGATCCCCCATATCCAGGACGGCTGCGTCCTCGCCCACGCGGGGACCGACGACCAGACGCTCATGTCGGCCACCGAAACGCTCCAGCAACGAGCGCAACAGGTCTACCGGCAGTTTCCCTACCTCCAACATGTCTCCCCCAGAAGAAAAGGACCTCCCCGGTTGGGGAGGCCCTTTCGTGGTTGCGCCGTAGCTTACCAAACAAACCGAGGTGATGCTACGGCGCCAGGTTTACGACTACAATCCATTCGCATCACCTCCTCATCCTATAATAGCAAGAACGGGCCAGGCTCCAACCGCCCCTCCCCCGCGCATTATTCCACATGAAGCAGATTTTGTCAAACCGGCCGCTCTGTGATAAACTAGCGTAAGTTTCGTGCAACGAACCTGAAGATCGTTGCCAAAGTCTGAAATTTGAACTTTACCAACTGCATAGCCCTCCCGCTTGTGGTACACTGTAGGTCCACACCCAATGCTCACGAAGCAAGGAGGGCTTACTATGAGTATACCACAAGCACTGCCCAGCGTCCAGGGGCTTTCTGGTTTGTCAGCCTGGAGAGGCAACAGCTTCCTGCCATTTGCTCCTCCGCTTTCACAGCCACTGGCACCCGGTTCACCAGTGGCGTGGTCCCCTGGGGTCCCACCGGATGTGTGGGGGCCTGTATGGGACACTTCCCGTCCGGTCATAGCCGGGAGTCGCGGGGTTGCCTCCGTCGTCCAGGTGAACGGGATATGGTTGTTCCAAGAAACGGTGCAGACCTTGGGGCAGGCTCCCTGGTCGCAATTGCCGTTGGACATCGCTCGCGTCGGTGTCAGACAGGGACTGGGCCGGATGCGGGAACTACCGCAAGGCATGTTGACGCAGCACGCCTTGATGGTCGCCTGGGGCGAGTTCGCTCACGAGATCGGCTTGATTCCAAAGCTCCAGCAAGTACCGATGCCGCAGAAGAGTGTTGTCCACACGCCCCAGGCCAAGGTGCTCACCTTTCTGATGGGCATCTTGACCGGCATCACCCACCTAAAGGACCTCAACGAGGGACCCCACCCCTTGGCCCACGACTGGCCCGCCATCCGGGCCTGGGGTTTAGCCTCTCTGGCTCATTACAGCGGTGTCAGTCGAACCCTGGCAAGCTGTGACGAAGCAACCGTGGAGGCCATCACCCAGGTGTTGCACGAGGTGTCTCAGCCTTTCATCGAGCAGGAAGTTCGGCTGCTCCTGGAGCGAAACCTGCCCTTGATCCTCGATTTGGACCTGGCACCCCGTCGCGTCAGCAACACCAGTACCACCTTTCCCGATGCTCAGTTTGGTTGGCAAGATGACCGGGTGGGCCTGGGGTACGACGCGGCGTTGGTGGCTTTGACCTCCCCCACCTACGGCCGTTTGTTCCTGAGCGGCTTTCATTATCCGCGTAACCCGGTCTCGCTGCCTCGGCTGCAAAAGATGGTCTACGCCGCAGAGGATCGCTTGGGACGACAACCCCGGCGCCGGACGGAATTGGTCAAACAACGCCTGAAAGCGTTGGAAAAACCTTTGGTTCAGCGCCAACGGTGGCTGCTCGCCCAAGTGAACAAGCAGAGGCAGTTCATGGACCAGTTGGACATCTTGCCTGCCGAGGTGGCGCGGTTGGAAGCGGAAGTCGCTGCCCTGGAAGCCAGCTATCAAGCTCAAAACCGGGAGGAAAAACCCCACAGCCAGTTGGCCAAGGCCCGACATCGGCTGGCCGCTGCCCGGAAGAGACTGGCCCAAGCTCCGCAGCGGCTGAAACAGGCAGAACAGGCCGCCGCCACTCACCGCCGACGCCTGGCCCAGTTGGAGGTTGAGCGCGCTGAACTGAAAGCCCATCTGGCCCGCCTGGAAGCCGACAATGAGGACAATGCCCAGCCGGTCTCCATCATCGTGCGCGTCGATGCCGGCTTTGGCACGGGACCCAACATCGCCTGGTTGATCGAGATGGGCTACCTCGTCTACACCAAGGCCTACAACGCTCAGGTGGCCGCCAAACTTCGAGCCAAGGTCGAACCCGATGCTCAGTGGACACAAGTGGGCAGCAACGCCGAGATGATCGCCTGGGACGAGCAGTACATCAACCACTGTCCTTACCCCTTGACCATGGCCCTGGAACGCTTCCACATGCCTGGCGGCCTGAAGCACAGTACCTTGATCGCCTACCGGAATGACGGACAACACCTCATCTTGCCGGCCTGGTTTGACTTTTACAACGCCCGCCAAACGATTGAGGCCGGCATCAAGGAGGTCAACGTCGTCTTCAAGATGCACCCCCTCAAGATGCGCTCCCGAGGCGGTATCGCTTTGCAGGAACAGTTCTCCTTGTTCGCAGCCAACTTTGTACGCTGGGCGATGGCCTGGCTGTGCGAACAAGTCGTTCGCAGTAGCAGCCACTTCGACGAGGCATTGACGCGCGTGAAGGCTATGGTCCGGGTAGCAGCCAACACCAGTGCCTGGGTGGTAGGGCAAGATGCAGATTTATTGGTAATGTTCGACGAGACCGGGGCCTATCCGGGCGTGGAACTCCGCCTGGCAGGAACGTGGCGCACTCGCCCGCCAATGCTGCCCCGCAAAAAAGTTCAAAAACTCGAGTTCAGAAACGGATTCGCTTCTGGTTGCACATGACTTACGCTAGCAAGGACGCAAGGGGCCGAGCATGGACGAAACCATCCTAATCGTAGACGACAACAAAGAGATCGTCACCGTACTGCGGGATATGCTCAAATCCCACGGCTACCGCGTCCTCCACGCCTTCAACGGGCGTCAGGGCCTGCGGATGGCCCTGGAAAAACGGCCCGACCTGATCCTTTTGGATTGGAACTTGCCCGAACTTTCCGGCTTTCAGGTCCTCCATGCCCTCCGCGAGCGGGGTAACAAGGCCCCCGTGGTGCTGATGACCATCTACGGCTCCGAAAGCGTAGCCGTCCAAGCGTTCCGTTTGGGCATCCGCGACTATATCCCCAAGCCGTTGCGCCTGGAAGAGGTGCTGGGGGCCATTGAACGGGCATTGGGTGAAGAGCGGTTGCGCCAAGAAAAGGAACACATGGCCGCCCAGCTGGCCGCCGCCAACAAGCAACTAGAACAGCAACTGATGGAATTGACCACCCTGCAGGCCATCGGTCAATCGGTCGCCTCCATCTTGGAGCTGGAAAAGGTCCTTTCCCGCGTTGTTGAAGCGGCCTGCTACTTTAGCGACGCCCGTGAAAGCGTCCTCTTTTTGATAGATGAGGAAACAGATTCGCTGACACTCCGCGCCCACCACGGCATAGATCGCAGCCGCGCCCCCAACACGCGCTTGCAATACAGCACCAGCCCCTTGCGCAAGGCCATAGAAACGGGCGAACCCCTTTTTTTGAGCAGCCGCGCAGATTTTTCCATCAAACTCCGCACCGACTACCTGGTGCGCTCCCTCCTTTTTGTGCCCCTCTACATCCAAGACCGCCCCCTAGGGCTGCTGGGGGTGACGGACAAAATCGGGGGCAAATCCTTCACCGCCGATGACGCCCGCCTGCTGACCTCCCTGGGCAGCTACGTCGCCATCGCCATCGAGAACGCCCGACTTTACGAATCGGAAAAGGAGCTGGCCCGCGCCGAAACGGTCAAAGAGATGATCGTCACCCTTTCCCACTATATCATGAACCCCCTGACGGCCATCAACCTCAGCGCGTATGAACTTTTGGTCCGCCACGAGCAGGGTTCCATCATAGACCGGGAAGGCACGATCAAGCGCAGCCTGCAGATGATTGAAATGAACGTCAAAGAGATCGTGCAGATCATTGACATCCTGCGCGACCTGACCGCCCCCCGCAGCACAACCTACGTGGGCGATATTAAAATGATTGACATTGAGGAAGAGGTCAAACGGCGGGTACAAAAAGTCCGGGCCGAGTACCCGGACTTGCTCACCACCTTTCCCCCCAAGCCGGAGCAGAGCGAAAAAAGTCAACCGGCTCAGGCAACATGATGGACACCCTGCTGGCGCATCTGCACGCCCTGGAACTACCGACGCCCTTTCCCGTCGGGCCGGTGACGGTCTACCTGGCCGATGCCCCCGGCGAACCGTTGACGTTGCTGGACACCGGCCCACGCACACCGGAGACCCAATCGGCCCTGGAAGAAGGCTTGGCCGCCCTGGGCTATGTCCCTGCCGACCTGGAACGCATCATCATCAGCCATGCCCACGCCGACCATTTCGGCTTGGCCGCCGATCTGGTCGCCCTCTCCGGGGCGCAGGTCTGGACCCATGCCCGGAATGCCCCGGCCCTGGCCGATTATGTCGCCGACCGTGCCCGGCGGCACGCCTTCTACGCCGACATCCTGCGCCGGGCCGCCGTGCCGCTCCAGGTCGTAGATGCCCTGCGCCGCGCCACCCAGGGCGTCAACCGTTTCGCCCGGCCGGTGGCCGTGGACGCAACCCTGGCCGACGGCGACACCCTCCAACTGGCGGGCCGCCGTTGGCAGGTCCTCCACACCCCCGGTCACACCGGCGGACTCATCTGCCTCTATGAACCGCAGAGCCGGATTCTCCTTTCCAGCGATCACCTCCTGGCCGACATCTCCTCCAACGCGGTCCTAGAACCGCCGCCCCCCGGTCGGAAAGAGCGTCCCCGCAGCCTGGCCCTCTACCTGGCCTCCTTGCGCCGCGTGGCCGCACTGGGTGCGGCACGGGCGTTGCCCGGCCACGGTCCCGTCATCTCCGACGTGACCGCGCTGGCAACGCAACGCCTTGCTTTCCACAAAGGGCGGGCGGAGCAGGTACTGACCATCCTGCGCGGGGGAGCGCAGACGGTGTGGGACGTGGTCCAGGCCCTCTTCCCCGACAGGGAACCGTTGGATACCTTCCTGGCCGTTTCGGAGGTCATCGGCCACCTGGACCTGTTGGAAATGGAGGGCCGGGTCCGGCGGGAAACGGCAGGCGAAGCAATCTACTACCGAGCTATCCCAGCAGATCAAACAGGCCCCACAGATCGCCGATGACGGGGCAGTCGACCTCCGTCGCCTTGCCGTCCCGGTCCAGGAGGACGGCGTCCATCCCCGCCCGCCGCGCCCCTATCACATCGTTGCGGTAGCTATCGCCCACGTAAAGGGCCTGCTCCGGGGCCAGGCCCATCTGGGCCAGTGCCTGGTCAAAGATGCAACGGTGGGGCTTGCCACACCCGGCATAGGCCGAAGCCCAGATGACCTCAAAGAAGTCGGTCAGCCCCACCTGGGCCACCCGTTCCCGCAGGTTCCAACTCCAGTTGGAGACGATGCCCAGGCGATAGCCCCGCTCCCGCAAGGCCGTCAGCACGTCCACCACTTCGGGGTAGAGGCGGATCACACCAGGACGGCGGAACCAAGCATCCAGGGCCTGGGCATAGCGTTGCCGCGTCTCCTCATCGGCCTCAACCCCCAGCCGGGTCAGGATCGCCCGTTGAATTTCGGCTTCCAACCAATCGTCGTACTCTTGGGTGGGGGGAAAATCGGCGGTGGCCTCTTCGTTGAAAAATTCCTGCCACACCGCGTGCAGGGCCGCCCGCATCGCATCCACCGACCGTTCCACGCCGATGGAGCGCAAGGCGGCCTGCATGACGACCGCCATCTCCGGCTCAAAGTGGACCAAGGTATAGCCCATGTCAAAGAGGACGGCCTCGTAACGGCTCATCGCCAGGTTCGCTCCTCGCCCACATAGTGGACCTTGAGGGTGTTGGTCAGCCCTGCTCCGGCCAGGGGCACTCCGGCGGTGATGACTACCAGGTCGCCGTCGGCGATCAGACCCCGCTGCCGGGCCGCCTCAACGACGGTAACGATCATGGTCTCCGTATCGGCGAAACGGTCCACGGCCAGCGGCTCAACGCCCCAGACCAGGGCCAGCCGACGATAGGTGCCGGGGCGGGGTGTGGGGGCGATGATGGGCGTGACGGGACGGTAGCTGGCTACGCGCCGGGCGGTGCTGCCGCTCACGGTGGAGGCAATGATGGCTCGCGCTTCCAACTCGGCGGCGATCTCACAGGCGACCTGGGCGATGGCCTCCGTGGTATCGCGCGAACGCTGCCGGACGGCCCGGCGGAGCCAATCGGCATAGGGCATGGAGCGTTCCGTTGCCCGCGCGATGCGGGCCATCGTCCGCACCGCTTCGACGGCATAGCGGCCCACCGCCGTTTCGCCGGAGAGCATCACCGCGTCGGAGCCGTCCAGGATGGCGTTGGCCACGTCGGAGGCTTCGGCGCGGGTGGGGCGCGGGTTGCGGATCATTGAGTCGAGCATTTGGGTCGCGGTGATGACCGGCTTGCCCGCCAGGTTGCAGGCGCGGATGATGCGCTTTTGGGCCAGGGGGACTTCTTCGGGCGGGGCTTCCACGCCCAGGTCGCCGCGGGCGACCATCAGGCCGTCGGCAGCCTCCAGGATGGCGTCCAGGTGGTCCAACGCCTCCGGTTTTTCAATTTTGGCGATGATGGGTGTCTCGGCCCCCCACTCCGCCAGCAGGTCCCGCAGGAGACGCACATCCTCGGCGCAGCGGACGAAGGAGAGAGCGAAATAATCCACCCCCTGCTCCAGGGCAAAGGCGGCGTCGGCCCGGTCTTTGGCGGTGAGGGCCGGCATCTTGAGGCCGGTGTGGGGCAGGCTCAGCCCCTTGCGCGATTGCAACACCCCGCCGGCAACCACCTGGGCGCGGACGGCTTCCCCCTCGCGCCCCACAGCCCGCAGTTCCAGGAGGCCGTCATCCAGCAACAAGCGGTCGCCGGGGCGCACATCACGCAGCACCTCCGGGTGGGGCAAGGGGATGACACCCTCCTCGGAAGAAGCGGCGGCGTTGATCAAGCGCACCGTTTCGCCCTCGCGCAGGGGCAGCCCTCCCTCCGGCAGGCGGCCCACCCGCAGCTTGGGGCCTTGCAGATCGGCCATGACGGCCACGGCACGGTCCATTTCGGCGGCCAGGCGGCGCACGGTGGCAATGCGTCGGGCGTGTTCGGCGTGATCGCCGTGGGAAAAATTGATGCGGGCGACGGTCATGCCCGCTTCCAAAAAGGCGCGGAGAACGGCCTCATCATCGGAAGCCGGTCCCAGGGTGCAGACGATCTTGGTACGCAATTTCTTCCTC
>CAZQKE010000048.1:0-4339 GCA_964593865.1 uncultured Anaerolineaceae bacterium
ACCCGTTCTTCCTCTCCCTCGCGGCGGAGCACCAATCTGCTTTCTTCCGTCATCAGGAAGGGGCGTTCCAGGATCAGGGTTCCTTCTGTCCCCGTTACCGACGCTTCGACGTGAAACTGCTGGCGGAAGCCACAGCCAAAATGGGCCAGGATGCCGTTTTCGTAGCGCAAGAGGCCCACAAAGGAAGCATCCACCCCACCGGCGCTGAGGGTTTGCCAGCCGAACACCTCTTCCGGCTCGCCGACCATCCAGCGGATGAAGCTGACCGGGTAGCTGCCCACGTCCCACAGGGAGCCGCCGCCCAGTTCCGGCTTCCAGCGCACATCATGGAGGCGGTCCAGGAAAAAGGTAAAGGCCCCCCGCGCCATTGTGACCTGGCCGACGGCCCCCGCCTTGACCAGACGCTGCGCTTTTTGGAGCAGGGGGTGGTAGAGATACATGACCGCTTCGGCGACGACGACACCTGCCGCTTCGGCGGCGGCCATGATACGGTCCACCTCCTCCACGCTGAGGGCCAGCGGTTTTTCGCAGAGAACGTGCTTGCCCGCCTGGGCAGCCCGGATCGTCCAGTGGGCGTGCAGGCTGTTGGGCAGGGAGATGTACACGACGTCCACCTGGGGATCGGCCAGGAGGGCATCGTAGCTCCCCCAGGCGCGGGGGATCTCCCATTTCCGGGCGTATGCTTCGGCCCGCGCCCCGTCCCGGCTGGCGACGGCGACCGGTTCGGCCCCCTCCGCCGCACGGATGGCCGGGATGAGGCGACGGTTGATTCGGGCTGTGGAAAGTAATCCCCAACGCAAGGTCATGTTATGTCCCCCATAAAACCAGCCCCATTTCAAAGGGGTTGCCCAGATCTTCATGATGGGGCAGGATGCGGACGGCGTAGCCGTGCAATCCGCTCCGCTTACAGGAAAGGGCACCGGCAAAGATGTAGGTTCCGCCGCCCTTTGACTGGGCGATGAGGGTGGGCAAAGCCCGCCCTTCGGCGATCTGCCCTTCGGCGTTCAGCGGCCCGTAGTAAAGCTCCACCGAAACATCGGTGGGCTTGAGTTCGCCCAGGTAGATCTGGGCCAACACCCGCAGGTGATCGCCCACTTTGAGCAATTGCTGCTCCCCCCCATCCTCCGACCAGATGCGCTCAATGCGGATCTGGGGCCATTGCCGACGCACCTGCTCTTTCCAGGCGGCCAATGCTTTGGCCCGTTCCCAGTCGTCTTGGCTCAGGCGTTGGACGCGCTTCCCCGCAGGCAGGTAGCACCGCTCCGCATACTCGCGCACCATGCGGTTGGTGTTGAACACCCCGGCATGTTGGCACATGGCCGCCTTCATCTTGGCGATCCAGCCCCGGGGTAGCCCATCGCGCCCCCGCTCGTAAAAGAGGGGGATGACCTCCTTTTCCAGCAGGTCGTACAGGGCACTGGATTCCACCTGGTCCTGGTAATCGGCCTCGTGCTCCTCATATTCTTCGCCGTGGCCGATGGCCCAGCCGGTTTCCGGGCTGTAGCCTTCGGCCCACCAGCCGTCGAGGATGCTCAGGTTGAGGGCGCCGTTGAGGGCTGCTTTCATGCCGCTGGTCCCGCTGGCTTCGTGGGGGCGGCGGGGGGTGTTCAACCAGACATCCACTCCCTGGACCAGGTAGCGGGCGACGGCCATGTCGTAATCTTCAATAAAGACGATGCGGTGGCGCAGGCGAGGGTCGCGGGCGTGGTGGATGATCTGGCGGATCATCTCCTTGCCGGGGTTGTCGCGGGGATGGGCCTTACCGGCGAAGATGATCTGGACCGGTCGTTCCTTGTCGCTCAGGATGCGAACCAGCCGCTCCACGTCGCGGAAGAGGAGGGTGCTGCGCTTATAGGTGGCGAAGCGACGGGCAAAGCCGATGGTCAACGCCTCCGGGTCCAGGACCTCTTCGGCTTGGCGGATCAGGGCCGGGCTGCTGCCCCGCTGCTCCAGCTGGCGGCGCAACCGCTGCCGGGCGAAGCTGACCAGCCGCTCGCGGCGGCGTTCGTGGGTGCGCCAAAGCTCCTCGTCGGGGATGCGGGCCACCCGTTGCCAGATGCTCTCATCGGCGGGCCGCTCCACCCAGCGCGGGCCGAGGTAGCGGTCAAACAGGTCGGCCATGTCGCGGGAGATCCAGGAACGGGGGTGGATGCCGTTGGTGATGGCCAAGATGGGCACTTCGTCCACGGGGACCTGGGGCCAGACTTCCTGCCACATCTCCCGTGAAACGCGGGCGTGGAGCTTGCTGACGCCGTTGGTTTTGTAAGCCAGGCGCATGGCCAGGATGGCCATGCAAAAGTAGCCGTTGGGATCGTCGGGGTTGACGCGGCCCAGGCCCAAGAACTCGTGGCGGGAAAGGCCCAGCCGGGGGTAGTAGTGGCTGAAGTAGCGGTCCACCAGGTCGGGGGGGAACCAGTCAATGCCCGCCGGGACGGGGGTGTGGGTGGTGAACACCTGTCCGGCGGTTGCCGCTTCGCGGGCCTGGGCAAAGGTCAGGCCCTCTTTTTCCATCAGCAGGCGGATCCGTTCCAGGGCCAAAAAGGCGGAATGGCCCTCGTTCATGTGACAGACGGTAGGCCGTTGCCCCAGGGCTTCCAGGGCGCGGATACCGCCGATGCCCAAGATGATTTCCTGCTTGATGCGCATTTCGTCGTCGCCGCCGTATAGCTGATCGGTGATGTCCCGGTCGGCGGGCTGGTTGTCTTCAATGTTGGTATCGAGCAGGTAGAGGGGGACGCGGCCCACCTGGGCACGCCAGACCTGGGCCTGGACGGTGCGCCCCGGAAATTCAACGGCGATGCGCAGCGGTGCGCCGCTGGGCGTCCGCTCCAGGATGAGGGGCAGGTTGTAAAAGTCGTTTTCGGGGTATGATTCTTGCTGCCAGCCGTCGGGGTTGAGGTATTGGCGAAAGTACCCCTGTTGGTAGAGCAGCCCGACGCCGACAAAGGGCAGTCCCAAGTCGCTGGCCGATTTGAGGTGGTCCCCGGCCAAGATGCCCAGGCCCCCGGCATAGATGCTCAGGCTTTCGGTCAGCCCGAATTCGGCGGAAAAGTAGGCGATGCGGATGTCATCGCCGTGCGCTTTTGGATACCAACCGCCGGGGTCCTCCATGTACTGCCGGAAATCGTTGTACACCCGCTCCAGGTGGGCCAAGAAACCGTCGTCTTCGGCCATCTGCTCCAACCGCTCCTGGCGGATGGAGCCGAGCATCAGGACGGGGTTGTGGCCGCTCTCTTCCCACAGATCGCGGTCCAATCGTCGGAATAGCTCTATGGCCTCATGGTTCCAACTCCACCACAGGTTGTGGGCCAGCTCCCGCAGCCGCTCCAGCTTGGGTGGCAGTGCGGGGATGACGCGAAAGGTATGGCTTGGGCGCATCTCCGTTCCCCCCTTGTTTTCCGATGCTAGACTTTGGACGGCAATTGCCCTCCCGTAGGCCGAGCCGCAGGTGCGCCGCAGCCGGAAACAAGGCCATCTGCGAGCCTGTGCTACGACCTGCGGGAGGGCCGCAGTCCCCATGGGTCGGGGCGTTCCCGCCGCTCTCCAAGCGGCTATTTTACCGCAGAATGGGCAAAAGGGGAAATCGGCCCGACACAGACTTTACTGCCCAAACCGTTCGGCCAGGATGTCGGCCAGGGTCGGTTGGCCGATGACTTGCAATTCGTAGCGCACCCGGTCGGCGGGGTGTCGGATGCGGACTACGCGCCGCAGGTCAATGGGTGTGCCGACGATGACCAGGTCGCAAGGGGTGGCGTTGATGGTTTCTTCCAGTTCGCGGATCTGCTCCGCGCCGTAGCCCATGGCCGGCAGGACGGCCCCGGTGTTGGGGTACTTTTTGTAGGTGTCGGCAATGGAGCCGACGGCATAGGGGCGTGGGTCCACGATCTCGGCGGCGCCGAACCGTTGGGCTGCGACATAGCCCGCGCCGTAGGCCATTTCGCCGTGGGTCAGGGTGGGACCGTCCTCTACGACCAGCACCCGTTTGCCGACGATGGCCGCCGCATCCTCTACAAAGATGGGGGAAGCCGCCTCAACGATGAGGGCGTTGGGGTTGACGGAGCGGACGTTCTCCCGCACTTGGGAGACTCCGGCCAGGTCGGCGGTGTCAATTTTGTTGATGACTACCACATCGGCAGACCACAGGTTGCTCTCGCCGGGGTAATAGGTCAGTTCGTGACCGGGGCGGTGCGGGTCGGCAACGGTGATGAGCAGGTCCGGCTTGTAGAAGGGCAGGTCGTTGTTGCCGCCATCCCAAACGACGATGTCGGCCTCCTGTTCGGCCTGACGCAGGATGGCTTCGTAATCCACCCCGGCATAGACCACGACGCCCCGGTCAATG
>CAZQKE010000049.1:0-38539 GCA_964593865.1 uncultured Anaerolineaceae bacterium
GGCTTCCAAGCAGGCAAAAGTGCCCGCCCAAACTGCAATCTGGGTCAGAGCAAGGCCGGATAGAACTGCCAGTAGCTTAGATGTCATAATCTGAGAACGGGTCACCGGTTTGGTCAGCAGAAAATCTGCCGTCCATTCCCGCTCCTCGACCGAGACCAGCCCGAAACCGTAATGGGCCGCCTGGACGGCCAGTAACACCTGCAAGAAGGAATAGATGAAGCCGAAATACCCCAGCACGGTGGCCAGATTGACGCCCCCCATGCCAAAGGCGGTCACCAGTTCCCGTGGGAGGCGGGAGATCAGATCGTTCAGAAGCTCCGCCTCCTGAGAAAAGGAAGGGAAGAAGGAAGCATAGAGCAGGATCACGGCAACGGCGGCCGCCGACCAAATGATCACCGAGCGCAAGTGCATCTTGAATTCAAACTTGAAAACCGTCGCGCTCATGGCCCCGTTCACTCGTAATAGTGCATAAAGATCTCTTCTAGGGTTGGCTCCTCAATGGTCACATCCAAAACCGTAAGCGATCCGAGCCGACGCAGGATGGCGTTGATGTCCCCTTTGAAGAAAAAGCGAACCTCGCCTTCACGATGTTCCACATTGGTCACGCCGGGCAGATCAAACAGGGCAGGCTCTAGACCATCGGCGACTACGCGGACTTTTTTGTAGTTATCCTGCTGCAAAGTACGGATGTCCGAAACCTCAATGAGCCGCCCTTCCTTGATGATGCCCACTCGGTTGCACAGACGTTGCACCTCGCTCAGGATGTGGGAAGAGAAAAAGACCGTTACTCCGCGCTCGTTCTCCTCACGAATCAGATCAAAGAATGTCCGTTGCATAAGGGGGTCCAGACCGGCCGTCGGCTCATCAAGGAAAAGCAACTTGGGCCGATGCAACAGCCCCTGGACGATCCCCACCTTCTTTTTGTTGCCGTAGGAAAGGTCCTCAATGCGACGTTGCAGGTCCAGCTCCATCCGCTCGGCCAGCTCATACATCCGCTCTTCATGATCGCCGGGGTAGAAGCTGGCCGAATACTTGAGCAGGTCAATGACCTTCATGCGATCGTAATAAAACACATCGGAGGGGAGATAACCGATCTCCCGCCGCAGCTCCGGCCCATATTTGATACAATCTTTGCCAAAGATCGTAGCGCTGCCGGCGGTGGGATAGATGAGGGCCAAAAGCAGGCGGATGGTCGTGGATTTGCCCGCCCCGTTCGGCCCGATAAAGCCAAAGATCTCCCCTTCCTCAACCTGAAACGAGACATCAACGATGCCCCGCGCTTTGCCGTAATATTTGGTCAGGCGGTTGACCTCAATCACGCTCATAACGACAGCCCTCACAGACGGAGGATCCGGATCGCCCCTCGCATGACGATCACGAACACGATGCCGCCGACTACCAGGTCCGGGATCCCCGAATTGAACCAATACACCAGCACTCCGGCCAGGATCACGCCCAGGTTGATGATGACGTCGTTACTGGTAAAGATCATGGACGCCTGCATGTGGACTTCGCGGCTCCCGGAGCGTCGCAGCAGGTACAGGCTGGCGCCGTTGGCCAACAAGGCCAGCATAGAGACAACGATCATGATTCGGAAATCGGGCAGGGGTTCGTACCCCAAGAAGCGGCGGATCACCTCGGCCAAGCCGAGGAGGGCCAATGTGATCTGAAAATAGCCGCTGACCGTGGCCAGGGATTTTTTGCGGTGCTGGGCCGCTCCCACCGCCGCCAGGCTCAAGCCGTAGACGATGGCATCGGCCAGCATGTCCAGGCTATCGGCCACCAGCCCCATGGACCCTGACAACACTCCATACACCGATTCAATGACAAAGAAGGCAAAGTTGATCAGCAGCACGGCCCACAACAGCCTGCGCTGTTCCGCTTCCTCTTCGTGGGGAAGCTCGGCAGTGGGCGCCGTCTCCAAAAGGCGGGAACCCAACCCCAGTTCCTCCAACGCCTGCTGAACGGCGGGCAGGTCCCCATCGTGGATGACGACCACCTCCCGCCGGGCCAGGTTGAATTGCAGCGCCCGGACCGCCGCTATCTCACCGAGTTTCATGCGCACCAGGTTCTCCTCGGCAGCGCAATCCATCTGGGCAATTCTGAACAGCGTTCGTTCCATCGGGGGACTCTATCTTCAACGTGCCGAACGGCCGATCTCCCCGCCACCACCTGTCAGATCCCCAGCTTCATCTGCTGCTTGAGGATCTCCTCCCGCCGCCGCCGCTCGATCAGGTTTTTGATCTCCTCCGAAAGGTCCTCCACATCGGCAAACTGGCGGTAAATGGTCGCAAAGCGGATATAGGCCACTTCATCCAGGCGACGTAAATTCTGCATCACCATCTCGCCGATCTCCTGGCTGGTGACTTCGCGGCTGCCGCGGTGGTACAACTCGCTTTCAATGCCGCTCACCAGCTCCTCTATGGCATCGGTGGAGATGGGTCGTTTGCCGCAGGCGATCTGCACGCCGTGCAAAATTTTGTTGCGGTCAAAGGGTTCGCGCCGCCCATCCTGTTTGATCACCATCAAACGCAAGGGCGCAACCCGCTCATAGGTGGTGAACCGCCGACCGCAATCCAGGCACTCACGGCGACGACGAATGCCCTCTTCGGCACTGCGGGTATCCACCACCCGCGAGCGGGTTGAAGCGCAAAAGGGACATTTCATCTTCGTTCTCCACTGTGATACTATATCTCGTGGTGAAGTGCTGCCCATTCCACAATCTGTGGTAGACGAGGAATACTATACCACAAACACAGGCAGAAGGCAAGGGGCCAAAGGTTGGATCGGTCGGAAGGGGCAACCGTTAACCTTGACAGAAAATAAGGAGTTGCGCCCCCGGAGGGTCCTTGCCCCGGCTTGGATCACAGAGACCGAGGGGCCGTGCGCATCCGCGCTCAATGTGCGGGCGGTCTGCGATTTTCCGGCCCGCCCGGCGTTCTCCCGCCAACGCCGGGGCCTTTGCGGGCCTCGGCCAGATCGTAGCTCACCTGCCAGCGATAAACCTCTATCCCGACCAAACCCAGGCGGGCCAACTCCGCCTCAAAACGGGGCCGGGGGAAGGCCCGTCCCGGCAAAAGGGATGCCTCCGCTCCCACTCGGTTCGTCACTAGCAAAAAGCCCCCCGGCCTCAGAACCCGCACCATCTCGGCCAGAGCCTCCGAGGGGCGAGGCAAGAACTCCAACGATTCCAAGCAGGTTACGGCGTCAAAGGAGCCGTCGGCAAAGGGCAGCCGGGCAGCATCCTGCCGCACCAGACAAACCTGCTCCTTCCAGGGGCGCAACTTGGCTTGCGCCTGCCGCAGCATCCCCCTGGAGAGGTCCAAGCCGACAATGTGACCGCCGAAGCCGACCTGCAACAAGGCCAGGGGCAACCGCCCCGTCCCCGTCGCTACATCCAACACCACAGGGTGGGCCACACCCTGCAACCCGTGCAACACCGGCCCGGCAACATACCGACGCTCGTCCTCCGGCCGAAAACCCTTGACGGCGTCATAGCGACCTGCCGCCAGGTCATAGGTCCAGGCCACCACCTTCGGCCCCAAGTAAGCCCCTTCGGCGACAATGAACAGCCAATAAAGCAAGGCGATCAACGCCATCGCACCCAGGAGCAAGGCGACCAGCCACAAGCCGATCATGGGACCACCCAAGCTGCCAGGGCCATAGACGCCATCAACCAGGGCCATATCCGGCGCGCGACTACCGCCCGTTCCCCTCCTGCCTGCAGCGTCAGCTGAAAAGCCCCCTGCCCCAACACCAACAACCCCACCGCAGCGGCCGCCACAGGCCGCTGCAGAACCACCAACAGCACCGCCGCAAGCACCTGTCCGGCGTTCAACAGCGCCACACCACCCCGCAACCCCCGCTCCAGACGCAAACTCCCCCACACGGCCAGGGCAAAGGCCGGGGCCAACATCAGCGGCAACCCGCTCGGCGGCGCAAAGGCCAGATGTCCCGCCCACCAACCGAGGACGGTCAGGACAAACGCCTCTCCTGCCAGGGGCGCGCGCCCCCGACAACGCCAAAGCAGCCCCAAGCCGATCACCGCCGCCAGGATGGCCTGAAGGAGCCTGAACCGCGCCGGGAGGAAAAGGCTCAGCAAGCGGGTCAGGAGCAACGCCCCCAACAGCCCCAAAAGCGACGCCCCCGCTTCCGGCCAGAGGGTCTCACGACACCAACCCAAAAAGCGGCTCAGCCAACGGTGCAACCGCCCGCCCGGTGAGCGGGGGTGGGTATAGGGCAAGGCCACGACCGAGGCAGGGTGTTCCGGCGGCCAGCCCCGGCCCAGCAGCCGGAACCAGTCGGTCCCCACGGCCAAGCTCCACAGGCTCCCCCAGGCTACCTCGCTCAAGAACCAAACAAGGCCCAGGGTCAGCAGGTCGCTTTTTTGCCATTGAAAACGATGGGAAGCCACCACACCGCACAGAACCGCCCACGTCCCCAGTAAACCCCAAAAGGGACGGGAAACATGGCCGAGCAAACCTACCGAACGCCCGGAAATCAACGATGCTTGGCCCCAAAACGGCCTCTGTTGGGGGTCACGCTCATCCATGGGGACATTATACCACAACTCCACCCCGTCTGGAAGTTAACGCGATCCCGGTTCCGGGGCCTTCAACGGCGCACCTGGTCGGGACCTGTGTTCGGCTCACCGAAGGGGGGCAATAGGCTCAACGCCGTCGGATAAAGGGCCAGCGTCACCGTCTCGCCGGGGGCAGGGGGAGGGGCGCCGACGGCGGGCAGCTCAAAGGTCAGTTCGGGGCCGGAGGGAGGGGCCACGGTCAGGCGATAGCGGCTCCCCCGGAAGGAGCAGCGGCGCACGGTAGCCTCCAGGGCGATCTCATCGGCGCGGGGCAGCCCGGCGGGCAGGTGGGCCGCTTCGGGCCGCAGGAGAAGGGTGACCTCCCGACCGACGGCGACCGCTCTTTCGCCCGGCAGTGCCACAGGGCCGAAGGGCGTCTCCAGGCGCACCGGGTTCAGGGCGATGACGCGGGCGGGGACCAGGTTGGTCAGCCCCAGGAAGCGGGCCACCCAGGCCGACGCCGGGCGGCCATAGACCGCCTGGGGCGTTCCCTCCTGGACGATGCGCCCCCGACGCATCAGGATCACCCGGTCGGCCAGGGCAAACGCCTCCTGCTGATCGTGGGTGACATAGATGGCCGTCACCCCCACTTCGTTGAGAATGCGCCGCAACTCGCCCAGCAGCTCCTCGCGCAGGGCACGGTCCAGAGAACCCAGCGGCTCGTCGAGCATCAGCAAGCGCGGGCCGGGGGCCAGGCTGCGGGCCAACGCTACCCGCTGCTGCTCCCCGCCCGAAAGGTCGTAGACGCGGCGGCGTTCATAGCCGCGCAGCCCCACCAGGTCCAGCATCTCGGCGACGCGGGCGGCCACCTGCGCCCGCGATAGCCCTTGCATCCGCAGGCCAAAGGCCACGTTGCCCGCCACGTCCTTGTGGGGGAAAAGGGCGTAATCCTGGAACATCAGCCCAAAGCCCCGGCGGTGGACCGGCACATCGGCCAGGGAGCGGCCTGCAAACAGCACCCGGCCCTCGTCGGCCTCCTCCAACCCGGCGATGATGCGCAGCGTTGTCGTCTTGCCGCAACCGCTCGGCCCCAAAAGGCAAACGATCTCGCCCGCCGCCACGCCAAAGGAGACCGCCTGCAAGACCGGCTCTCCCCCGAATGCCTTTGAAACGTTGATCACTTCCAACAAGGCCATGTTGCCCGATCCCCCAACGGACGATCAGAACTCGCCCACGCGGAACCGCTCGATCAGGACGAAACTGACGATGCAGACCAGCATCAACAGGGTGCTCATGGCCAACCCCTGCCCCTGGTTGAGCACCCCTTGCGCCCCCAGCAGCCGGTAGATGACCACCGGCATCGTCGGCAGGTTGGGCCGGGCGAGGAGCAGCGTCGCCCCAAACTCACCGATGCTGACGGTGAAGGCAAAGACGGCCCCCACGACCAGGGCCGGGCCGATGATGGGCAGGTCAATTTCGGCCAAAAGGCGGGCCGGGGATGCGCCCAGGATGCGGGCCGCCTCCCGCCAGTGGGGGTTCATCCCCCGCAGGGCGGGCAGCAGGCTGCGGACCACAAAGGGAAAGGCGATGAGGGTGTGGGCCAGGGGCAGCAGCCAGGGCGAAGCCCGCAGGTCCAGGGGAGGGCGGTCCAGGGCGACGATGTAGCCCAGTCCCAGCGTCACCGCCGATGTGCCCAGGGGCAGCATGAACAGGGGGTCGGCCCAACGGCGCAGGGGACCGGGCGGCCCGGTCAGCAGGTAGGCCGCCGCCAGGCCGATGAGCAGGGAAAGGAGCACGGCTCCCCCGGCGATGAGCAACGAGTTGCCGATGGCGACGGCAGGCGGCACGTAAAAGAAGGATTGGGTCGGGTTGGTGAAAAGGGCGCGGTAGTAGCGCAGCGTCCACCCCCCGCCCAGGGTGAAGGAGCGGAGCACCAGGGCCGCCAAAGGGGCCAGCAGCAGGAGCAGCAATCCGCCCACCCCGCCCCAAAGGAGCAACTTGCTCCCCCAGGTCGCCGGTCGCCGCCGGGTCGCCGCCGCAGGCCGCAGGTCCAGGGGCACGGCGGAGCGGGCTTGCAGGCGGGTGTAGAGGGCCATCACGACAAAGGTGAACCCCATCTGCACCAGGGAGAGGGCCGCGGCCAGGGGCAGGTTGAAAAGAGAGACGGCCTGGTAATAGATCTCAACCTCCAGGGTGGCCCAGCGCGGCCCGCCCAGCACCAGGATCACACCGAAACTGGTGAAACAGAACAAAAAGATGAGCAAAGCGGCGGCGACGATGGCCGGCGTCAGGAGGGGCAGCGTCACCAGGCGGAAGGTGCGCCGCCGGTCCGCCCCCAGCACCCGCGCCGCCTCCTCAAGGCGGGGGTTCAGGTGGGACCAAAAGCCGCCCACCATGCGGACGACGATGGAAGCGTTGTAGAACACGTGGGCTATCAGCACCAGGGCCAGGGTGTGTTGCAGGCGGATGGGCGGCGCGTCCAGGCCCAGGAGGGCTACGAGCCACTCGTTCAGATAGCCGCCCGGCCCGACCAGGGCCTGGAAGGCGGCGGCGACGACCATGGTCGGCAGGACGAAGGGAATGGTCGTCAAGGCCTGCAGCAGGGACCTGGCCCGGAATTCATAGTGGGCAAAGGCGTAGGCGGCAGGCATCCCCACCAGGAGGGTCAGGAAGGTGGAGAGGGCCGCCTGACCGGTGGTAAAGGCCAACAGACGGACATAGTAGGGATCGCGCCACAGGGCGGCAAAGGGGGAAAGGTCCAACCGGCCCTGGGGAGCCAGGCTGAGGCGCAGGATCTCGGCCAGGGGGTAAAAGAAAAAGAGGAGCAAAAAACCCAAAGGCAGCAGATAGACAACCGAGGGACCGACGTCCAGGAGGACGCGGATCAGGCCGGGATGGCCTCCGGCAGGCTTGGGCTTCGGGGGATTGAACCGCACGCGCGTTCACCTCCTGGGCAAAATGGCCCGCAGTTCCTCCGACCGGGCAATCCGCTCCGGCATCGTCGCAGCCACAACCAAGACGCAACAGAACCTTCATAGGGGACGATGACCGCCCGGAGCGCATTGCAGGAGCAGACGACCACCGGCCCCCAAAACACCATACCTGCCGTGCACCCGGTACACCCACCGTCGCAGACCGGTAGATTGAATGCAAGTGGTCATCGGCCCCTCCCCCGTAGCGCAACTTCTGACCGGAGCCATTGTAGCACAGGTCTCATCCTTTGTCCAACAAAGGACCACAAAGACGGCAGGCCGGTGCTTTTGACAAATCGCGGGAGATGGGGTATAGTCCCCCCGTGAGACCCAAAGCCGAGGAGGCTCAATGGAAAAGGGCTACATTACCGTCCAAGACTTGTACCACCTCGTTACCCTGAGCGATCCCCGATTCGGCCCCGACGGGAAGCAGATCGCCTTCGTCCGCACCACCATAGACCGGGAAAGCAACGGCTACAAGAGCGCGATCTGGCTGGCGGCAACCGATGGCAGCCGCCTGCGCCCCTTTACCGGCGGCGAAAAGCGCGACACCGCCCCCCGCTGGTCGCCCGATGGCCGCTGGATCGCCTTCATCTCCAATCGCGGCGGCGAAGAGGCCAAGCCCCAAGTGTACCTCATCCCTACCGACGGCGGCGAAGCCCGTCGCCTGACCGAGATGGAGAACGGAGCCGAAGAGCCAACCTGGTCACCCGATGGGCGGCGGCTGGCCTTCGTCTCCCGCCTGAACGCCGAGGAAATGGCTGCCGAGGACGAAGGGGAAACGGAGGAACCGCTTGACCCGGAGGAACGCGAACGCAAAGCCGAGGAGAAGAAAAAGCGGGAGAAGGAAAAAGCCGATCCGCGTCTCATCACCCGCTTCGCCTACCGGGCCGGAACCGAGTACTTTGACGACCGAACGCGGCATCTTTACGTGGTAGACCTGGACCCGGAGACGGGTCAAGCCCTGGGAAAGCCCCGCCGCCTGACCCACGACGAGCGCGATTACCACGATCCCCACTGGCTGCCCGACGGCAAAGCCCTGGTCGCCACCGTGGAACGCCGACCGGGGGTGGACGACCTGTTCACCTACCCCGACATTGTCCGCGTGCCCCTTGACGGCGGCGAACCCCGGCTCCTCACCGGTCCTCAGACCGCCGATGTCGCCCCCCGGCCCTCACCCGACGGACGCTGGATCGCCTACCACAGCTTGCCCGTCGAGGAATACACTTCGGCCAACGCCGCAATCATGATCATCCCGGCGGAAGGCGGTGAACCGCGCTCCCTGACCGCCGACCTGGATGCCCATCCCCGCGAAACCCGGTGGAGTCCCGACGGCCAAAGCCTCTACTTCCTCGTCGCCGAAAAAGGCCGCATTGACCTGCGCCGTGTTTCCTCGGCGGGCGGGGAGATCGAGACGGTCCTGACCGCCGACCGGGAGATGATGGCCTTTGACCTGGCGGCGGATGGGGAAAGGGTAGCCTTTACCGCCGCCACCGACCGCGATCCCGCAAGCCTGCACGCCGCCGATCTTCAAGAGAGCCGCAGCCTAAACCACAACGAGCGGCTACTGTTGGCCGCCAACGCCGACTGGCTGGCCGAGCGGACGCCGGGCGAGGTGGAGGATTTTTGGTTCAAAAGCAAGGACGGGACGGCCATTCAAGGCTGGCTGATCAAACCGCCCGATTTTGATCCTGCCCGCCGTTACCCTCTCATCCTCAGCATCCACGGCGGCCCCCACGTCATGTGGAGCCGCCACGAGCCGACCATGTGGCACGAGTGGCAGGTCCAGGCCGCTGCGGGGTATGTCGTTCTGGCCTGCAACCCGCGCGGCTCCGATGGGTATGGCCGTGCCTTCCGCACCGCTTTGCGCACCCGCTGGGGTGAAGCCGACCTGCCCGACCTGATGGCGGGGGTAGATGCGGTCGTTGCCCAGGGTTATGTGGACCCGGAGCGTCTGTACGTCACCGGCGGCTCCTACGGCGGCTTTATGACCGCCTGGGTGATCGGCCATGACAACCGCTTCCGGGCGGCAGTAGCCCAGCGGGGAGTCTATGACCTGACCGGTTTTTACGGCACCAGTGACATTCCCCGCCTCATTGAATGGGAATTTGACAACGCGCCCTGGCAGGACCCGGCCCTCCTGTGGAGGTATTCGCCGCTGGCCTATGTGGAAAACATCCACACCCCTTTGCTGCTGCTCCACGCGGAAAACGACTACCGCGCTCCCATCCCCACCGCGGAGGGCTTGTTCGTTGCCCTGCGCCGTCTGAAGCGCACCGTAGAGATGGTCCGCTACCCCCGCGACGGCCACGAACTTTCCCGCAGCGGCGAACCCAAGCACCGCATTGACCGCCTGGAACGCATTCTGGCCTGGTTCGCGCGCTACGCTCCAAGCGGGCAAGCAGTCTAACGATCCTTTGGTGGGTGCCGGCGGCGGCAAAGGCGCCGGACGGTGGGGAGGGGCAGCTCGGTCACCCTTCGGCGATAGAGGTTGTCCGGTTGTCGGTCTGATGCGGTATCGGCGTATTCATGTCATCGGTACATCGGGTGCAGGCAAGACAACGCTGGCGCGGGAGTTGGCCCGGCGGTGGGATCTGCCCCACGTGGAGCTGGACGCCCTCTATTGGGGGCCGGATTGGACGCCCGCACCCGACTTTCGGAAGCGGGTAGCCCATGCCCTGCGCGGTGACGAGTGGGTCGTGGACAGCAACTATGGCGCCACCCGCGACATGATTTGGGCACGGGCCGAGATGGTCGTCTGGCTGGATTACGCCCTGCCGGTCATCGTGGGGCGGGTGCTATGGCGGACCATCCGGCGGTCCCTCACCGGCGAAGAATTGTGGCATGGCAACCGAGAACGGCTCCGACAGGCGTTTTTCAGCCGCCGATCGATTATCCTGTGGGCCTTGAGCACTTACCACCGTCGCCGCCGCCGGTACCGTGTGCTGCTTGCCCGTCCCGAGTACGCCCATCTGCACGTTGTTCATCTCCCTTCGCCCCGTGCTGCCCGGCGGTGGATCGAAGGTCGGTGACCGCCCCGATTCCCCCGAAAATCGCAGGCCGTCCACGAACCGGGCGTGAATGCGCGGATCTGCTTTCGTGCATTCACGGCCCATCCGTGGACGGCCACGGTGGCTCCCGCGCCCCCGCCCGGCCCGTCTGCGCAGATAGAAAAAGCGTCCGCACAGGCGGACGCCCGGCCACAGGCCCCAAAGGGACGACTTTGGCGCCACGCTCCTCGGCACGGGCCACGGCCCGCGCCCCCGACCGCTTACGGCATTCTTCGCCCTACAGCGCGCTCACCTCAGCCGCCCAGCGGAGCGGTAGCGATGGCCATCCCCGTCAAGGGGATGAGGATAATCAGGTTGATGATCAAGACGACGACCCAGCTGACAACAACGGTGATGATGGCATGGAGCGTTTCAAACTCCATAGCCTCCCGGATGGCAAGCACCCCGGCGATCAAAGCCAGGATCCATCCGATCAGGGACATGAACGGGCCGATGCAGGGGATGAAGCTCAGCAGCCCCAGCAATTTGGGGGCATTGGCATAGCCCAGCACCCGCATCATCTCCACAATGCTGGATCGGCCTTTAAACAGCAAGGAGCCGACAAGGTAGGTCACGGCTGCCCACCCCAGCCAGCCGACGAGGACGGCCAGGACCCAGCTCACGATGAAGCTCAAGGCAAAGTTGCCTTTGGCGGCAAAGGCCCCGCCCAGGGAAGCCAACAGGTTGACCACAACGACGATGACGGCCGCCTGCATCGTCGCCGCCGGGTCCTCCGCAATCTCCCGGAAGACGGTCCAATCCAACCGAATGGCACGCAGAATCCGCTCAAGCATATTCCCTCCTCACGTTAGAACGCATCCAACAGATCGTCTATGACATCGCTTTCCCCACGTTTGGTCCCTTCGGTGAGATCGGCGTATGTCTCCTGGAAGCGGATGAGTTTCCGGTGGTATGTATCCTGTTCGCTCATGTGCAAGCTGCGGATAAGCGCAAAGATCATGGAGAGCAAACAGGTAGGTGCGGGCAGGTAGTCATCCTCCACTGCAGCGCAAACGAACAGGTAATCCGCCTCGGTTCCGATGGGGCAACCGGCTTGCCCGATGAAGCCGATGGTCGTCGCCCCCGCCTTGCGGGCAACGTGCAGAGCGCGGGTAGCAGCATAAGCGTAATTGCTAAAACCGATGCCGATGACCACATCCTCCGGCCCCACTTCCTTGAGGAGTAGGGCTTGGTCAAAGGCCCCCAGCGGAAGGACAAAGACCTGATCTCTGAGCATCTGCAGGTAGTTGCTGGCCGCCATTGCCAAGCCCAGCCCTACCCCTTCGGCCACCAGGTAGACACGGCGTGCCGCCTGCAGGGCCGCCAGGGCCTCATCGGCCTGGGCCATGTCCTGCTCCTGGATCGTTTTTTCCAACCTGGCCCAATCCTGCCACAACGTCAGGGCGAAAAAGTTTTCGGCCCCGTCCAATCGCTCGGAAAGGGGCGCGCGGGCTTCTTTCATCTCCTCCAGGACGGCCTCTTGGACTTCGCGGATGAACTGGAGATACCCTTCATAACCGAGATGCTGGGTGAACCGGGTCACGGTCGCCACGTCCACCCCTAGGTGCTTTGCCAAGCGAGAGGCACTCATGAAAGCGGCCCGCTGATGGGAGCTCAAGATAAAATCGGCGATCTTTTTGTAGCTAGGCGACAGCGATTGGTAATTGCGCGTGATCGTTTCTCGAAACATATCCTCCCTCAATGATACATATATTTGTGCCACTCCCGGGGTGCACCGGCTCCTTCCAACAGCGTGAGGGCCAGATACCGAGGGCGACGAGGCCGACGACGTAACGGCATCCGCGCCTCTTGGGGGGTGCGGTTGCCCTTACGCCGGTTGCAGGAGCCGCACGCGGTGACGACATTTTCCCACACCGTCTCGCCCCCCCTGGAGCGGGGGATCACGTGGTCAATGGTCAAATGCGCCTTGCCCGGCTGAGCGCCGCAGTATTGGCAGGTGTATTGGTCGCGGGCCAGAACCGTCCGTCGGGAAAGGGGCAATGTGAACCGGCGAGGTAGGCGCACATAATAGACCAAACGGATAACCAGGGGTACTTGGAGGGTCAACCGTTCGGAGCGCAACCAAGCCTCGGCAGCCTCGACGATTTCGGCCTTTTCTTTGAGCAAGAGGATCACCGCCCGACGCACAGAAACGACATTCAACGGCTCGTAGGTTGCGTTCAAGACCAGCACATGGTTGCCCACCATCCTTTTTCTCTCCACTTGGTTGGGGGACGATCGGCCAAGCACGATGGGCCTTGCAGGATTCGAACCTGCGACCAACCGGTTATGAGCCGGCCGCTCTACCGCTGAGCTAAAGGCCCGGTTTCACACGGCAGATTCGGCTCTGCCAAAGGACCACAATCTACATTTCGGTCCGCGGAAGGCAGATGAGGATCTCCTGCCATTTGGAAAACGGACCCCAGTCCGCCCTGCGCTGCCGGACCGTGGCCCGGAAGGCTCGGGGGTGAGGATTCGAACCTCAATAGAGGGATCCAAAGTCCCTTGTCCTGCCGTTAGACGACCCCCGAATGAATGTGCGAAGGCTATTCTACCCTAAATTGAGACATTTTGCAAAAAGCGCAAGGTGGGGTGAAAATGTCACCGCCCCGGCCCAACTACCCCTTTTTCGCAAAACCTGGTATAATCCGGCGGCTGCAGCAGGCGCGTCCGTGGCCTGCGTGGGTGGCAAGTCTCCGCCCCAAAGATTGCAAGTCCACGCCGGATCACGGTCCGGCGCATCGGGGCGCGGGGTGTGCATCGCACCGAGCGATTCGGGTCACTCCTTCGTAGGCCCTCGGCCAACCGCATGGGCGGTCGGCGTCGGCCCGCGCCGGGGGAGTCACCTTCGGTACGGCCACCCCCAAGCGTCCGGTAACGGCGAGGAGCAGGAACGGTGAACGTACAGGAGATAGCCCAACGGATCGTAGACAATGTGGAGCGGGTGATCGTCGGCAAGCGAGAAGCGGTGCAGCTGACCGTTATCGCCCTGCTGTGCGAAGGTCATCTGCTCATTGAGGACGTACCCGGCACGGGCAAGACGATGCTGGCCAAGTCGGTGGCCCGCTCCCTGGGCTGTACCTTCCGCCGCATCCAGTTCACACCCGATATGCTGCCCAGCGACGTGACCGGCGTTTCGGTGTTCAACCAGAAGACCCGCGAATTTGAGTTCCGCCCCGGCCCCGTTATGGCCCAGATCGTACTGACCGACGAGATCAACCGAGCCACCCCCAAAACCCAATCGGCCCTCCTGGAAGCGATGGAGGAGCGACAGGTCACGGTGGACGGCGTGACCTATCCCATGAAGCGACCTTTCTTGGTCCTGGCCACCCAGAACCCCATAGAATATGAGGGGACTTTTCCCCTGCCGGAAGCGCAGCTGGACCGCTTTATGATGCGCATCAGCCTGGGCTACCCCTCCGCTGCCGACGAGATCACCATGCTGGATCGGCAGCAATTTACCCACCCCGTGACCACACTGGAGCAGGTCGTCACGGCGGAGGAGTTGCTCCGGGCACAGGAAGAGGTCAAAAAGGTCACGCTGAACGATCTGGTCAAAGAGTACATCATCCGCCTCGTTACGGCCACACGCCGGCACCCCGACGTTTACTTGGGGGCCAGCCCGCGCGGCAGCATCGCCCTCTACAAAACGGCCCAAGCCCGCGCTGCCGTTGAAGGCCGCGATTACGTCATCCCCGACGACATCAAGGCCCTGGCCATGGCAACGCTGGCCCACCGTTTGATCATCAGCCCTTCGGCCCGCATCAAGAACGTGGACCCCAAGGCGGTGATCCAAGAGGTGCTGAACAGCGTACCCGTGCCCGGCGTAAGGGTGCGCGCCCGATGACGGTCCGGCCGGTTGGCGGGTCGGTAAAAATAATGGTGATTGGGAATCGGTAAAATGCCTCAAGCAGACCTGGTTTTGTTGCACGCGCCGAGCGTGTATGATTTCCGCCGCGAATCGATCCTATACGGACCGGTGAGCGATCTGGTCCCCAGCACGCCGGTCTTTGAGATGTACCCCATCGGTTTGACGACCATCGCCGAGTACCTGGAACGCCACGGGTTCAAGGTGCGCATCGTCAACCTGGCGGTGCGGATGCTCAACAGCAACCGCTTTGACGCCGAAAAGTTGATCCGGAAGCTCAACCCGGCGGCCTTTGGCATTGACCTGCACTGGCTGCCCCATGCCCACGGCGCAATCGAAGTGGCCCGCCTGTGCAAAAAGCACCATCCCCAGACGCCGATCATGTTCGGCGGCTTTTCCTCCACCTACTTTCACGAGGAGCTGATCCAACGGCCGGAGGTGGACTTTGTGGTGCGCGGCGATTCGACGGAGGAGCCGGTGCTGCAGCTGATGCGCCATCTGACCGGCCAAGCCGATGCCCCGCCCCTGGCCGCGATCCCCAACCTGACCTGGCAGGACGCCGAAGGCCGAATCCATATCAACGACCTCACCTATTGTCCGGACAACCTGGACCATGTGCTCATTGACTATAGCTACGTCGTCCGAGCCGTGGCCCGCTATCGGGACCTGGCAAGCTTCGTGCCTTTCAAGGGGTGGCTGGGTTACCCCATCACCGCCGCCTTGAGCGTGCGGGGCTGCAAGTACAACTGCCGCACCTGTGGCGGCTCGGCGGCAGCCTTTGCCAAAATGCACAACCGCCGCCGCCCGGCCTACCGCTCCCCCGAAGACCTGGCCCAAGACATCCGCAACATCGCCCGCTTTAGCAAAGGCCCGGTGTTCATCCTGGGCGACATCCGCCAGGCCGGGGAAGAGTACGCCGACCGCTTCCTGCGGGCCATCCGCGGCTACCGGGGGCCGGTCATCTTGGAGCTGTTTGATGCCGCCGACCGCGACTTTATCCGGCGGGTGGCCGAGGCCATGCCCAACTGGACGCTGGAGATCTCCCTGGAAAGCCACAGCGACGAGGTACGGGCGGCCTTTGGTCGTCCCTACAAAAACGCCGACATTGAAAAGACCATGATCTACGCCCTGGAAGCAGGCGTCCGGCGGTTGGACATCTTTTTCATGATCGGCTTGCCCAAGCAGGATTATCAATCGGTCATGGACACGGTAGCCTACAGCGAGCGGCTGATGCACGACCTGGACCCCGGTCCGGAACGCCGACTCATCCCTTTCATCTCACCCCTGGCCCCCTTTTTGGATCCGGGCAGCCCGGTGTTTGAGCACCCGGAGCGATACGGCTACCGCTTCTTCGCCCGCACGCTGGAAGAGCACCGTCGGGCGTTGGTCCAGCCCAGCTGGAAGTACGTCCTCAATTATGAGACCCAATGGCTAAACCGGGATGAGATCGTGGACAGCACCTACGAAGCAGGCCTGCGGCTGAACCGCCTCAAGGCCCGCTACGGCTTGGTCGCGGCGACACAGGCGGAACGGACCGAGGCCCGCATCCGCAAGGCGCGGCGGCTTATCGCCCAGGTGGATGACATCATGAGCATCCAGGACGAGAAACGGCGGGCCAAACTGTTGCGGGCCATCAAACCCCAGGTGGACGATGCCAACCTGTCCACCGTCTGCGACAAATCTGAGCTGAACGTGCCCCTGACCGGCATCAAGATCAATCTGCCCAGGGCAGCGGGCCTGTTTCTGGAACAGGCATTTCACCGCCTGCTGCCCCCGGCAAAGAGTGGTGTGGTGACCAATTGAGCGCAGAAACAACGCCCGATTTCGTCGTCGTCGGCCACGTCTGCCGGGACCTGCTACCCAACGGCCGCTACAGCCTGGGTGGATCGGTATCCTATGCCACGGCTACCGCCCAGCAAATGGGCTATCGGGTAGGCATCGTCACCAGCGCAGGGCCGGAACTGGACCTGGAAACGGCTTTCCCCGGCGCGGAGATCGTTTGTCATCCTTCGCCAGTGACGACGGTTTTTGAAAACATTTATCTCAACGGCGAACGCAAACAGTACCTCCACCAGCAGGCCGAGATCATCACGGCGGAACATATTCCTCTCGCCTGGCGACGTGCGCCGGTGGCCTACATCGGCTCCATTGACCAGGAGATCGCCCCTGATGTCTTTGCTTGCTTTGCCCCCAACGTGCTGCTGGGGGTGATGCCCCAGGGCTTTTTCCGCCGCTGGGATGCAGACGGCCTGGTGCGCTTCACCGCTTGGGAACCGGGTGAGGAGATCCTGCGCTGCATTGATGTTCTGGTCATCAGCGAACAGGATGTGCCCGACCCCGAAGGATTGGCCCGCCGGTGGAACCGCTGGATCGACACCATCGTGATCACCCGCGCAGCCCAAGGGGCAACCGTCTACCGGAACGGCGAACCCTGTCACTACCCCACCCGGCCCGCCCAGGAAGTGGACCCCACCGGCGCAGGAGATGTCTTTTCGGCAGCCTACCTGATCCGTCTCTCCGAGACGGGAGATCCTTGCCTGGCGGCCCACTTTGCCAACACCGTTGCTTCTTTCTCGGTAGAAGGGCGCGGCGTATCCAGCATCCCCTCCCGCCGACGGGTGGAAGAATACCTGGAAGTATGGTTATGATCGGATTGCACGCGGAAGCGGTCGCCGCGCCACGGCACATGCCGTCGGCCTGCGCCGGCGGGAAGAAACCGCCGCCCCTACCGGAAGAACGACCCGAGAGCAGCCGGTGAGGACACTAAATCTAGCGTCTGAAGTGTGACAGACCACAACATGTAGGCGGAGGACTGCCCGGCCCGCAAACTTGACAGAGATATTGAGAATGTTTGGGCTTTATGAAAAGTTATGGTAGAATAACGGCAGAGGGTGACGGCGCAGTGTGCATGTAGAAGGGAGAAATCTGATGGAAGAGCAGATCCAGCAGTTCCTTGAGTACATCACAACGGAAAAAGGCTATTCGGCCAATACCCTGGCTGCCTACCGTAACGATCTATCCCAGTTCCTGGCCTTCGTGCGGCCCCGCGTTTCCTCATGGGAAGAGGTCACGCGCGAGACCATCATGGACTATATCTCGGTGATGAAAGAGGAGCGGGAATACGCCTCCTCCACCGTGGCCCGCAAGGTAGCGGCCATCAAATCCTTCTTCCACTACTTGGTGGATAAGGGCGTGCTTCAAGACGACCCAACGGCCACATTGGATTCGCCCAAAGTCCGCAAACGGCTGCCCAAAGCCATCTCCCAGGAGGACCTGGAACGCCTGCTGAGCGAACCGGCCCGCGACCGGTCGCCCAAAGCCCTGCGAGACCGTGCCTTGCTGGAGATGCTATACGCCACCGGCTTGCGCGTCACCGAAGTCGTGACCCTCAACGTGGACGACGTGAACCTGGCCTCGGCGTCACTGCGGGTAGTGCGGCCCAAAGACGGCAAAGAACGGATCGTGCCCATCCGTGAGCGGGCCATTGAACCGCTGCGCGACTATCTGGAACGAGGGCGCACCGCCCTCCTAAGCCGCCGCAACCCCGATGAACCGGCTCTCTTTTTGAACCATCGCGGCAAGCGACTGACCCGCCAGGGGCTGTGGCTCATCGTCAAACATTATGTGCGGGAAGTGGGCATCCATGAGGAGGTAACTCCCCATACTTTGCGCCATACCTTCGCCGCCAGCCTGCTCGACACCAAAGCCGATCTAGAATACGTCCAGGAGATCCTGGGCCACGCCAGCATCTCGACGACCCAGATCTACACCCAGATTGAGCGCAAAGAGTAACAACCCCACTTCCCACATCCGGTTGGGTGGAGGCAACCATGGGCTATATTGAAAACATCATGGGCGATCAGGAACAGGTGGTCTATCGCACCCACCGTCACATCATCGTCCTCGTGGGGCGGGTGCTCGGTTCCCTCTTTGCCTTTATCGTCTTTGTGGCGGTCGGCCTGGCCCTCTTGCTCCCACCGGAGGGCCGGGAAGGCGATCAAATCCGCTTTTACGTGGGCTTGATCGCCCTGGGCAGCCTGGTGATGCCCCTCTACCTCGTCGTCTCGGCCTGGATCCGGGGGCTGCGCGGTCGGGAGTTTATCGGGGCCATCTGGCGGGCAGCCCTGGCCGGGTTGGCGATCTTGATCGTCGCCTTGCTCCTCATGTTCTCCCCCGGCCTCAAGGCTGTGGGCTGGATCGCCATCGTCCTGGCCGCCATCCCCCTCGTGGAAACGGTGCGTACCGTGGCCGATTGGTTGAACGAACAGTACATCATCACCAACCGACGGGTGGTGGAGGTGCGGGGCATCATCAACAAGCATGTCCGCGATTCGGCCCTGGAAAAGGTCAACGATGTGGACATGACCCAATCCCTGGTGGGCCGTTTGCTGGGCTACGGCACGGTCCAAATCATCACCGGCTCCGACATCGGCGTCAACATGTTCCGACGCATCTCCAACCCCGCACGTTTCAAACGGGAAATGTTGAACGCCAAAGAACGGCTGCACGCTTCCACCAGGATACCGTCCGAAAGTGAAGAAGCATCTATCACGGACCTCATCGCCGAGCTGGACGACCTGCGGCAGAAGGGTGTGCTGACCGAAGAAGAATTCCAGGCGAAAAAGGCAGAACTGCTGGCCAGGCTGTAACCTCCGCGCCGTTCGCCTGTTCCGACAAACGGCATCCTTTGGAGAAACAAATGGGAACCTACTACCGACGAAAAGATTTTGAAAAAGCAGCAGAGTTCATCAGAGCACGGACGGAGCAACAACCCCGCATCGGCCTGATTTTGGGATCGGGATTGAACCCTCTGGCCGAAGCGGTGGAGGCCGATGCAACGATCCCTTACGGCGACATCCCCAATTTCCCTACACCCTCCGTAGAAGGACACCGGGGCCGCCTGCTCGTGGGCCGCTTGGAGGGCGCGTCGGTGATGGTCATGCAGGGCCGGGTCCATTTCTACGAAGGCTATCCCATCCAACAAATCGTCTTCCCGGTGCGGGTGATGCAGGTCATGGGCGTCGAAACACTGATCGTGACCAACGCTGCCGGGGGACTGAACCCCGACTTTCGCCCCGGTGACCTGATGCTCATCTCCGATCACATCAACCTGATGGGCATGACCGGCAACAACCCCCTCTTCGGCCCCAACGATCCCAGCCTGGGGCCGCGCTTCCCCGACATGTCCCGCGCCTACGACCCGGAGCTGCGCCGTATCGCCCGTCGCGTCGCCCAAGAGCACGACCTGCCGCTGCACGAAGGGGTGTACGTCGGACTATCCGGCCCCTCCTTTGAAACGCCCGCCGAGATCCGCTTTCTGCGCCTTATCGGTGCCGATGCCGTGGGCATGTCCACCACGCCGGAGGTGACGGTCGCCCGCCACGGCGGATTGCGGGTGCTGGGCATCTCCGGCATCAGCAACGTCGCCCAACCTACTCCCGACCCGGACCGGGAAACGACTCACGAAGAGGTCCTGGAAGCCGGAAAACTGATCGTCCCCCGCCTGACGACGTTGATCCGGGGGGTGTTGGCCCGGCTCAATGCCCGGTCCTGAACGGCGAAGGTTTCTCCCATGTTTCTCTTGTGCCCTGGATTTTAGTCTCGCCCGTATTGGAGTAATTGATGGAAGAGGTGCGGCAGACTGTTGCGGATTATCAGTGGTGGCTCTACGCCCTTTTGGGCGCATTGCTGATGTTTTACCTGTGGCGTGCGTTGGCCGCCCGGCGGGAAGCAGCCCGCGCGCTTTTCAAGTTGGAACGGGAACAGGCCCAAGGGCGTTACAGCCGCAATGTGTCGGTCATGGTGATCATCCTGATCCTGATGGCCGCCGTGTTCATCTTGAGCAACCCGGTCCTGCCGCCCTTTGCGCCGGAGCCGACCGCCGCTCCGACGCCCACCGAGACGACCGGGCCGCTGGCCGAACCGACGCTCACCTACACCCCTCCGCCGCCGACCATCACCCCCACCCCCCGGCCCACAAAAACACGACGGCCCCGGCCCGCCCGCCCCACCCCCACCTCCGACACCGCGGTCACCCCAACGCCGGCCGTCCACCCGCCCAACTGTCCCAATCCCGGTGTGCGCATCACCGCACCGGGAGTCAACCAGGTCATCCGGGGCAACTTTGCCGTGCGGGGCGTAGCCAACATCGCCAACTTCCAGTACTACAAAATTGAGGTAGGGCAAGGCCCCAACCCCGGCCAATGGACCGTGGTCGGGCAACTGCACTATGCCCCTGTGAACGGCGGCGTGCTGGAAACCTTCAACAGCGGGGCCTACCCTCCCGGCATCTACACCCTGCGCCTGGTCGTCGTAGACCAAACCGGCAACTACCCCGAACCCTGTCGGGTAACGGTCAACGTCCAACGCTGAGCCGGACCAGCCCCTGTGGAAGCAAACACCTCTCCCTCCGCCAAAACCGAAGGAGGTCGCATTGCCCGCTCGGCGGGCATCCTGGCCATGGGGAGCATCGTCAGCCGCCTGCTGGGCCTGATCCGCGAGCAGATCATCGCCTACTTTTTCGGGGCCAGCGGCCTGGTGAGCGCCTTTGGCGTTGCTTCCATCCTGCCCAACATGATCTACGAAATGCTCATCGGCGGGATGCTCAGCGCGGCACTGGTCCCCGTCTTTAGCCAGGTGCGGGAACAGGAGGGAAACGAGGCCCTGTGGGGCCTTTTCAGCCGGGTGATCAGCCTCATCGCCGTCATCCTGGGAGCCATCGTCCTCCTGCTGGAACTGCTGGCCCCCCAGATCGCCTGGTTGATGGGCGGCGGCTTTGGCCCCGAACTGCTGGCCGTCCTGACGCGCATGATCCGCCTCATCGCGCCGGGGGTGATCTTTTTCGGCCTTTCGGGCGTGGTGACCGGCCTGCTCTACACCCTCAAACGCTTTACCTACCCGGCCTTTGGCGCAGCCGTTTTCAACCTGGGGACCATCATCGCCGTCCCCCTGCTGGCCGGTCACATTGACGCTTACAGCCTGACCGTCGGCGTCGTCCTCGGCTCCATCCTGCAACTTTTGATCCAAACGCCGGACCTGCGCGGCGTGCGCCTCCGCTTCCACCTGGACCTGCGCCACCCGGCCTTGCGCCGAATTTTTGTTCTCTACCTGCCCATCGCCTTTGGGTTGCTGGTCAGCAACATCCAGATCATCATTGACCGTCGCTTGGCTTCGGGCACGGGGGAAAGCAGTATCGCTTGGATGCGCGATGCCACCATCCTGATCCAACTGCCTCACGGCCTGGTGGCCGTCGCCATCTCCCTGGCCGTACTGCCCACCCTTTCCCAATTCAGCGCAATGGGCGACGGGGAAGGATTCCGCCGGACGCTGGGGCAGGGGCTGCGGCTGGTGCTCACCCTGATCATCCCGGCCACCCTGGGCTTGCTGGTCCTGGCCGAGCCGCTCATCGGCCTGATCTTTGAGCGGGGCGCATTCACCGCCCAGGATACCTTTTGGACCGCCTGGGCGTTGCGCTACTACCTGCTGGGCTTGGTCTTTGCGTCCATTGATTGGCCTCTGAACTATGCGTTCTACGCCCGGCAAAATACCCTCACCCCCGCCCTGGTCGGCGTGCTGAGCGTGGGCCTCTACCTGGTCGTTGCCCTGCTCCTGGTCGGCCCCTTGGGGATGCTGGGCCTGGTCCTGGCCGATTCGGCCAAGCATTTCGGCCATGCTACGACCATGCTTTTCCTGACCCGGCGGCGGATCGGGAAGCTAAGGGACATGCAACTGGGCATCACGGCGGCCAAAGCTTCCCTGGCCGCTGCAGCAATGGCCGCGGCGATGAGCCTGGCGTTGACCGTCATCGGCCGCTTGGGAATCGGCGGACAGATGGAACGGCTGGTCGCCGTGGGCGCGGCGGGAGGGCTAGGAGCGGCCATTTACCTGGCAATGACCACCTGGCTGCGACTGGAAGAAGTGCGTTTACTCTACGACCAGGTGCGCCGACGAATCGGCAGAGGACAAGACATCGCTCAATAGCGGACGGGCAGCAGGCACGCGAAATTGTCCAGACGCAGCGGTTGTGCTATAATGACCGATGTCTAATTGTGTAGTCCTCATGTTTTTGGAGGAAATATGATGGAAGCATCACAGGCAATCGCCATCCGCAACCGAATCATCGGCATTTTGGTCAAGCGTGCCCGCCTGCGGGCGGGCAAGAGCCAACGGGAATGCGCCGCTTTCTTGGGATGCACACCCTTTACCTTTGGGCAGTACGAAAAAGGACTGAAGGGCTTTTCCCTGCCCCAGTTGGAAGCCCTGGCCTATTTTCTCGACGTTCCCGCCCCGAGCCTTTGGGACGATCAATACCCGGAACCGGCTCCGACCGACACACCGGACCTGCCTATGGAGCAGCTGATGCTCCTGCGCCGCAAAATCCTGGCCGTGCAATTCCGCCAATGCCGTCAGGCTGCGGGCTACACCCAGCGGGAGATCGGCGAACTTTTGGGCCGCTCGGCCCACATCGTCTCTCAATATGAACGGGGCAAACGGGACATCCCTTTGGCCGAATTGGAGATCGTGGCCGAGCAATGCGGCAAAGCACTAGAAGACTTTGTAGACGAAGATACAATTCCTCTCGGCCCGGCCCAACAAGAACGCCAGATGCTGGCACGTCTGAACGAACTGCCCGACGATGTCCGGGCGTTTGTTTTGAACCCGACAAACGCCCTCTACCTGCGGATCGCCATGCTGCTCAGCGTCCTCCAGGCCGACGATCTGCGCCGCATCGCCGAGACGATCCTGGACATTACCTACTAAAATGTCAAAAGCAAATGGCGCAAGAAACAAGGTGAAAGTGAACGACAACGCTGCCCTGTTGGCCGGCAACCTCCGTTGCCTGGAATATTTCCTGGCCCTGCAGGCCCACCGCGAGCCGCAAGGGTTGGCCCAAGAGGCCCTATCCATTCTGCTCCGGGATTTTGGGGCGGTGGCCGGCTCACTGCTTTATGTGGATCAGCCCCCCCTGCATGTGCGCTTGGGCACTCTTCCCGCCCCCGTCACCGCCCATTTGGACCAATGGGAAAAGAGCATCAAGGATCGCATTACCGCCGGGCCGTGGCACATCGCCTCGGAAAAGGCCCTGCCACCCGCCTTGCAGCCCATCGCCCAGACCAACCACATAGCCCTCTATTCCCTCATCCTCAACAAGCAACGGGTTGTCGGCTCCATCGGCCTGATCTTCCCACAAGGGCAGGTTCCCAGCGGCAAGGAACGTCTCCTACTGAGCCTTTTCCTGCGGGCCATCGGCAATGCCGTTCAGATCATCAGCGAGCTGACCATCACCCGAGAACGGCTGAGCCAGCTCAGCCTCTTCTACCAGGTGGCCCAGTCTATGGCCTCCACCCTGGATCTGTCTAAGGTGCTGGACGACACAACACAGCTGGCGACCGCCGTCCTCGATGCCAGCGTCGTGGCCCTGATGCTGGTAGACGAAAAGAACCAAGAACTGGTCTTTGAATATGCCTCCGGCGAGATGGGCCGGATGCTGCGCAAACAACGAACTCCCCTGGGAGAAGGGATCGCCGGCTGGGTCGCGACTCACGGCGAACCGGTGCTGGCCAACAACGCCCGTGAGGATCCGCGCTTTAGCGACAAGGTGGATACACGCACCGGTTTCCTCACCCGTTCTATCGTTTGCGCCCCAATTCAGATAAGGGGCAAAGTGATCGGCGTCCTGGAGGCCCTCAACAAACGCAACGAACAGGGCTTCGACGAAGAGGACCTGCGGCTCATCGTCACCACGGCGAACCAGGCCGCTTTGGCCATCGAGAATGCCCGCCTTTATCAAAGCCTGCGCGACGAGCGGGACCGGATCATCCAGGCCCAGGAGAACGTGCGACGCCAAGTCGCCCGCAACCTGCACGACGGAACCGTCCAGTTCCTTTCGGCGATCTCAATGGGCATCGACCATCTGGAACGACTGCTCAAGGTCAAGCCGGAAGCCGCCCTGGCCGAGCTGGATGCCCTGCGCAAGCTCACCCACCAAGCAACCAGGCAGGCCCGTCTGGCCCTTTTTGAGCTGCGCCCCCTGATCCTGGAGACCCAGGGGTTAGGCCCTGCCCTGGAAGCCTACGTCGAACAGTTGCAAAATAGCGAACCCTTCAACGTCCACCTGGAGATGGAAGGGGAGCTGCCGGAGATGGACAAGTCGGTCGAGGCCACCATCTTTGCCATCGTCCAGGAGGCCGTGACCAACGCGAAAAAACATGCCGACGCCCAGGATGTGTGGCTGCGCCTTTCCGTAGAAGGCGATTGGCTGAAACTGATCATTGAGGACAACGGTAAAGGCTTTGACACGGCAGAAATCGAGGAGAAATATGACCGCCTGGGCAGCATCGGCCTGCTGAACATGCGGGAACGGGCGGAGCTGATTGACGGTCACATCCAAATAGCATCGAACCCCCACCCGCCCAATACGGGTACACGGGTGACCTTGCACGTTCCCATCCGTCTGCCGTCGGGTGGACCCAAACAGTAATCAACGCAGGAGGAAAAGATGGAAGAAGCCAAACGACTGTATGAGCAAGGCATCGACGACTATCGCGCCGGTGAATATGAACAGGCCGTGGAGGCGTTGCGTCGGGCGCGAACTCTCTTTGCCGAAGCGGGCGACCGCAAGGCCGAAGCGGAAGCCCTCAACGACCTGGGTGTCGTGTATATCCAGATGGAGGAGTGGGAACAGGCACAGGAAGCCCTGCAAGAGGCCCTAAGCATCCGCCGGGAATTGGAAGACCGTTCCGGTCAGGGGATCACACTGGGCAACCTGGGCATGTTGTACGAACGCCGGGGAGATGAGGAAGAGGCCGTCAAGCTCTATGAGCAAGCAAGGGACATCTTTGTTGAGCTGGGCGAAAAGGGGAACGAAAAGGCCATCACCCGCCAATTGGACCGATTGCAAAAAGGCTCTTTGTTGGAACGGATAACCGCCCTGTTGGGATTCGGGGCCGGCGACGAAGAGAGCGAAGAGGAAGAAGAAACGGAGTCATGATCGCAAGCCTTCGGGGGAAGGTCACGGCCACCGGCAAAGATTTCGTCATTGTGGACGTGGGCGGCGTGGGATTCCGCGTATTCGTCCCGCAGACCGTCCTCGACGGGTTGGACGGGGTAGGCCGGGACATCACCCTGTTCACCCATCTCCACGTCCGCGAGAATGAACTGAGCCTCTACGGCTGCACCTCCGAAGAGGAGCTGACCCTGTTCCGCCTGCTGCTGGGGGTTTCGGGCATCGGCCCCAAAGTGGCCCTGACCCTTCTTTCCTTTCTGCCCCCCGACCGATTACAAGCCGCCATCGTCCAAGAAGATGTGACGGCCCTGGCCCGCGTGCCGGGCATCGGCCCCAAGACGGCCAAGAAGCTGGTGTTCAACCTAAAGGACAAAGTCGGCGCGGCGGCCCCGGCGGGTGCGCCGCCCGCGCCGACCAAAGCCGATGCCGACCTCATTGCCGCCCTGACCGGCCTGGGCTACAGCCTGGCCGAAGCCCAAGAAGCACTCCGCCATCTGCCCCGCGAGCCGCTGTCCCTGGAGGAAAAGGTCCGGCTGGCGCTGGCCTATTTTGCCGCCTAGCGGCGGATTACCTGCTTCACCCTCTTTCTAAAGGTCCGTCTGTCCAGCAGGACGCGCCTGCCGCAGACCTGGCACTTGAGGCCGATGTCTGCACCGATGCGCACTACTTGCCATTCGTAGCTGCCGCAGGGATGGGGTTTGCGCAGGCGCACCAAGTCACCAACGCGCACATCTTGCGACATGGCATACCCCCCCTCGCAACCGCCCCTGCCTCACCGCAAGGCCGGACGGATCAAGCAGCCGCCTCCTTGGGTTTGGGGCTGCCGGAAAGTTTCTTGGTCTCCCACACGACCAGCAGCGGCACGGCATTGAAAATGGAAGAATAGGTCCCGGAGAGCAACCCCACCAACAAGACGGCCACAAACTGTTTCATCGTTGCCCCACCGAAGAGGAGCAATGCGATCAAGACAAAGATGGCGTTGAGCTGCGTCGCCAGGGAGCGGTGGATCGTCTCCAACAGGCTGCGGTTGACGATGGTTTCATACGGTTCACCCCGCCGCTTGGGGATATTTTCCCGAATGCGGTCAAAGACGACGATGGTATCCTGGACGCTAAAGCCGACCACGGTCAGGATGGCCGTCAGGAAGAGGGCGTCTGCCTCCCAACCCAGGGCCAGGCAAGCGATGGAAAAAAGCCCCACGGCCACCAACAGGTCGTGGATCATGGCGATCACGGCGCAGACGCCGTAGCGGAAGGCGTTGGGGACCTTGCGGAAGGCAAGGACGATGTAGGCGATGATCAAAAAGGCTGCCGTCAGCACCGCCCACGTCGCAGCACGGGTCACCTCGGCGCCGATGGCCGGACCCACCGATTCAAAACGCAGCTCTTCCATCGCGCCAAACTCGTCCTCCAGGGCGGCCATGACATCGCCCTTTTCCTCCGGCGTCATGGGTTTGGCGCGGATCAGGATCGTCTGCTCGTCCGCCGTCGTCTGCACCGTAGAACCGGGAAAGCCCTGTTCGGCCAAGACCCGGCGCACATCGGCCGGCTGTACCGTTTGGTCAAAGTGCAGCTCCATCAACGTACCGCCGGTAAAGTCAATGCCCAAGCGGACCGGAGAGCCGTAATTGACGGTCGAATAGACCATCGCCACAATGCCGGGGATGATGATCAAGGCCGAGAACAAAAAGTACCACTGGCGTTTTTCCACAATGTTGAACATGACAAATCCTCCCTTCACCGCTCCCCGACTATGCGCCTAGCAAGAAGCCTTTGGGGTCCAACTTTTCCCCCAGCCAATCGTACATCAGCCGCATCAAGGTCCGGGTGACGGTGATGGCGGTGAAAATGTTGAGGATCACACCCAGGGCCAGGGTGACGGCAAAACCCCGCACCGCCCCCGCGCCGAAGGTGGAGCCGAAGAAGAAGAGGATGCCGCAGGTGATCAAGGTCGAAATGTTTGAATCGCGGATGGAAGGCCATGCCCGGCTGAACCCGGCCTCAATAGCCGCGCTGACCTTTTTGCCGGCGCGGATCTCCTCCTTCATCCGCTCAAAGACCAGGATGTTGGCGTCCACGGCCATACCGGTCGAAAGGATGAAACCGGTGATGGCCGGCAAGGTCAGGGTGACGCCGGTAAACCCGGCGGTCGCCAATCCAAACGTCCCCAAGAGCAACAGCCCACCCAGCAGCAAGGGCCAGGCATCCTTGCGGTCAATAAAGTAGCTCAGGATCATGAATAAACTGATGATGAGCAGGATCGGCCAACCGGCTTTGTAGACGGCCAGGTTGAGCAGGCCGTAGAGGATGAGGGCCAGGTCCGCCATCAACCCCGGTAAACGGTAGTAGATGAGCATAAAGAGCAAGACGATGATCAACCCCACCGTCCCGGCCCGGATACTGCGCCGCACCGAATCCTGGCCCAGGGTCGGGCCGACGGTCCGCGTCGTCTCCACCCGCAGGGGAACCGGCAACGCACCGTAGCGCAGCTGCACTACCAATTTCTGGGCTTCTTCCAGCGTGAAATCGCCCTGGATGACACCCTGTCCATCGGGAATCGCGCTCTTGACAACCGGACTGGAGATCACCTCTTTGTCCAAAACGATGGAGGCATATTTGCCCACATTCTTGGCGGTGTAATCGGCAAAATATTTGGTCCCTTCATCGTTCAGCTCAAAGGCGATCATAAACTCGTTGGTCTGCTGGTCGCGCTGGACGGCCGCATTTTTCAGGTGAGAACCGGCCAGGATGGTGGCAAACACCTCATCGTCGATCACCGGCCCGGTCGGGGAGATGGGCAATGTGCCCGTGATGGAGCCGGGTTCCACCGTATGGGTCCTGGCCCCCTCCGACCAATAGTGGGGATAGGTGGTTTGGACGATGCTGCCCGGCTGCAGGAAGCGATCTCCGGCGTCGATGAACTCCAACAAGCCCGTCTCCTTGATGGTGGCAATGGCTTGGTCCGGGTCCTCCACGCCCGGTAGCTCAACGATAATGCGGCGGTCGCCCTGGGTTTGGACCAGCGGTTCAACGACGCCCAGGGCGTTAACGCGGCTCTCGATGATCTGGGCGGCCACACCCAGCGAGCCGGGTTCCAATTCCTCACCGGGTGGTAGGTCCGCTTCCAACAGCACCTGAAGCCCGCCCTGCAGGTCCAACCCCTGACGGATGGCAAAATCCCACTGGATCGGCCCCACATGCACGCCCAAATCGGCAGGCAGGCTGATATAGACGACAATCGCCGTCAGCACGAGAATAGCAGCGAACATAACGACATTTCGTGTTCTCATCTTTTCGCGGTTCCTCCCGACGAGCCGTAAGGGTGAATTTCGGGCGCAGGCGCATCACGCCCAAACGGAGCGATTATACTTGATCGCCCGGCTTCTGTCAAACCGACTTGACAGCCTCACCGAAATCGGGTATAATGCCCCCGCCAGTGGGATATAAGCAACGACGGGGAACAGGAGGAGTAGGCGGACCGGCCCTGGCGAACGCGGGCCAGAGCAACCCGTGGTAGGGAGAGGGGTCACCGACTGCAAGCCCCTTGCAGCAGCCATCCGCCGAAGGTCGCCTGGGAGTCGATTGGCCGAACGATCAGTAAGTCAATCCGGGTTGCGCCCGTTACAGCGCCAGAGGGGACAGGGAATCGGTATGACCGTTCCCTGTCAAGCAAGGTGGTACCGCGAAGGCTACGCCCTTTCGTCCTTGTGGATGAAAGGGTTTTTTTGTAGGAGGGAGCTCACCGATCCCCGGTTCACCGTCAAGATGAAAATCTTCGGCGCGAGCCGCCAAGGGCGGTTCCAACCGCGATTGCTACCGGGCCGGGCGTATTCGTGCATTCGTGTATTCGCGCCCGCTTCGTGGACGGCCCGTTTTGGCGGTTCCGGAGATTTGAACCGCAAAGGCGCAAAGGGCGCAAAGGAAAGAAGAAAAAGAGGACCTTCGCGCTCTTGGCGTCTTGGCGGTTCCAACCGCGATTGCCACCGGGCCGGGCGTATTCGCGTCCGCTTCGTGGACGGCCCGCTTGGGCGGTTCCGGGAATTTGAACCGCAAAGGCGCAAAGGAAAGAAGAAAAAGAGGACCTTCGCGCTCTTGGCGTCTTGGCGGTTCCAACCGCGATTGCCACCGGGCCGGGCGTATTCGTGCATTCGTGTATTCGCGCCCGCTTCGTGGACGGCCCGTATTATTTTTCGAGGAAGCAATGGACTGGTGGGAAGTCTATTTCGGCGAATTGTACCTGCGCATGTTTGATACCATCCTGACGCCGGACCGAACGGCCCAGGAGGTCGCCGGGGTGATGACCATGCTGGACTTGCGCCCCGGAACCCGCGTCCTGGACCTGTGCTGCGGCCAGGGCCGTCACGCCGTCCCCCTGGCCCGCGCCGGTTGCCGGGTGGTCGGCCTGGATCGCTCCACCTATCTGCTGCGCCAAGCGCAAAAGGCGGCCCAGAAGGAGGGCGTACAGGTGCACTGGGTGCGGGGCGACATGCGGCACCTCCCCTGGCATGAGCAGTTTGACGCCTGCATCAACCTGTTCACCGCCTTCGGCTATTTCCGGGACGACCGGGACAACGAAGCGGTGCTCCACCAGGTCTACCGGGTCCTTAAGCCGGGCGGCCTGTTCCTGTTGGATGTCAGCAATCGGGATTACTATCTGCTGCGCCTGTGGCCTTCCAGCTGGCGGCGGCGTGGTGCGGCCTTTATCTTGGAAGAGAGCAGTTTCGACCCTCTTACCTGCCGCTTCACGACCACTTTTACCTGGTTGGAAGGGGGGAAGGAGGAAAGCCTGACCCATTCGGTGCGCTACTACACCGCTCCGGAGCTGACCTCCATGCTGGAGCGGGCCGGGTTTACGCCCTTGATCGTCTACGGCGGGTTCGGGGGTGAGCCGTTCACCCTGTCCAGCCGCCGGATGATCATCGTCTCGCGCAAAGATGGATGAATATGACTCTGAATTTTGGATACACCAAAGACACCGAGATCACAGAGAAAACGGAGAGGGGAGCGGAACATGAGCACAAAGATCACGATGGACAAAACCTATGACCCTCACACCACCGAAAAGCGACTCTACGACTGGTGGGAATCGCAGGGCTTTTTCAAGCCGGAGACCATGATCGCCAAAGGGTTGGCCCGTCCCGACGGTCCGGCCTGGTGCATCACCATGCCGCCGCCCAACGTCACCGGCGCGCTGCACCTGGGCCACGCCATGACCGCCGCCGTCGAGGACCTGATGACCCGCTATTACCGCATGAAAGGCTATGAGACCTTGTTCCTGCCCGGCGCCGACCACGCGGGGATCGCCACCCAGAACGTGGTGGAACGGGAACTGCGCAAGCAGGGTCTCAGCCGCCACGACCTGGGCCGCGAGAAATTCGTGGAGAAGGTCTGGGAATGGAAACACATCTACCACGCCCGCATCACCGAGCAGCACAAACGCCTGGGGATCAGCTGCGATTGGGATCGGGATCGCTTTACCCTGGACGAGGGCCTCAGCCGTGCCGTGCGGACCGCCTTTGTGCGCCTCTTCAAAAAGGGCCTCATCTACCGAGATGCGTACCTGGTGAACTGGTGTCCCCGCTGCGAAAGTGCCATCAGCGACCTGGAAGCCATCCCGGAGGAGCACGACAGCCACCTGTGGACCATCCGTTACCCCCTCATCAACGACGATTGGGACGGCCCCCGCCACCCCTGGGGCAGCGGGCGGTGGGCCGAAGGTGCCACCGAATTCATTGAGATGGCCACCACCCGCCCGGAGACGATCCTGGGCGACACGGCGGTTGCCACCCGTGAGGATCACCCCCGCTTTGGGCGATTGGTGGGCCGCACGGCGGTCCTGCCTGCCATCGGGCGACGTATTCCCATCATCGGAGACGAGGCGGTGGACCCCGAATTCGGCACCGGCGCGGTCAAGGTGACGCCGGCCCACGACCCCAAGGACTATGAGATGGGCCTGCGCCACGGCCTGGAAGCACCCACCATCCTGACCGACACGGCCCAGATGAACGAACTGGCCGGACCCTATGCCGGGATGGACCGTTACGAATGCCGCGAGGCCATCATCCGCGATTTTGAAAAAGAGGGGCTGCTGGTCGGCGTCGAACCCTATCGCCACAGCGTGGCCCATTGCCAGCGCTGCGATACGGTCATTGAACCCCGCATCAGTACCCAATGGTTCCTCAACGTGGAGCCGCTGGCCCAGGCGGCCATGGAGGCGGTGCGCAGCGGCGAAACGACCATCATCCCGGAACGGGAGGAGCGACGGTTCTTCCACTGGATGGAGAACATCCGGCCCTGGTGCATCAGCCGCCAGCTGTGGTGGGGCCATCGCATCCCGGTCTGGTACTGCGCCGATTGCGGCGGCCAGACTTGCGAAACAGAGGACCCCACCGCCTGTGCTCACTGCGGCAGCCCCAACATTGAACGCGACCCCGACGTGCTGGATACCTGGTTCAGTTCCGGGCTGTGGCCCTTCAGCACCCTGGGCTGGCCCGACGACACGCACGACATGCGTCGCTTCTACCCGACCGATATGCGCGAAACCGGCTACGACATCCTCTTCTTCTGGGTGGCGCGGGAGATGATGCTGGGGATTGAGATGACCGGCCAGGCCCCCTACAAAACCGTCTACCTCCACGGCCTGGTCCGCGACGAGCACGGCAAAAAGATCTCCAAATCTATGGAGAACATTGAGGAATACGACCCCCTGAACATCATTGAGCGGGTGGGAGCCGACGCCCTGCGCTATACCCTGATGACCAGTTCCACGCCGGGCAACGATATGAACCTGGACCCCCGTCGGCTGGAAGGCGCCCGCAACTTTGCCAACAAGATCTGGAACGCAGCTCGGTTCATCGTCACCAATTTGCCCGCTCCCCAACCCACCAACACACCGGCGGAGAGGGGGAAATTGAAGAACGAGGAGTTGGTGGATCGCTGGATTGTGAGCCGCTTGAACCGGCTCATTGGGGAGGTAACGGCCCTCTTCGATGCGTATCAGTACGGAGAAGCAGGACGGCGGATCAACGACTTTTTGTGGAGCGAATTCTGCGATTGGTACATTGAAGCGTGCAAGATTCGGCTTTACGGCGGGGACGAAGCGGCCAAAGAGACCGCGCGGCAGACGCTGGTCGCGGTGCTGGAACAATCGCTGCGGCTGCTGCACCCCTTTATGCCCTTTGTCACCGAGGAGATTTGGCAACACCTGAAAGCCGCTGCCGGGGGCGACGGTTGGGGAGAAGCATTGATGCTGGCCCCCTGGCCCCAGGCCGATGAGTCGCTGCTGGATGCTCAGGCCGAAGCCGACATGGCCTTGCTCATGGACCTGATCCGTCAGGTGCGCAACGCCCGCGCCGAGTTTGACGTAACACCCGGCAAACGGATCCCGGCCATCATCGTCGGCGGGGCCAAACTGGAGATGCTGGAATCCCAACGCAACCTGCTCTCCTTCCTGGCCCGCTTGGATGAGGCCCGGCTGACCATGACCGCAAGGCTGGAAGAGAAGCCCCAACAGGCCGTGGCCCTGGTCGCCGCCGAGGGGGTGGAAGCCTACCTACCCCTGGCCGGGCTGGTGAACCTGGAGCAGGAGGTCGCCCGGTTGCAAAAAGCCATCGCCGACGCCGAACGACAGATCGCCCACGCGGAGAGGATGCTGGCCAACGAAAACTTTGTGACCAAAGCACCGGAACATGTGGTTCGGCAACAGCGCGACCGCCTGACAGAGCAACAAGAACGCCGCGCCCGCCTGTTGGAGCGGCTCCAAGCACTGCAAGGATGACAAAAGCCGCCCGTGGCGCGGCCCTTCGCGCCACGGGCGGCCCAAGCCCCCCACGGTCCCGTCAGATGCCGGTCGGTTCCGGCTCGGCAGGCTCCGTCGGCTCCTCCAGGACGAGCAAGGCCACCACCCCGCCCAACGATACGATCAACCCGGAAGCGACATAGATCAACCACAGGGCCATAACCTCCCCCAGGGCGGCGGCAACCGCCATGGAAAGAAGCCCTGCCGCCGTTGCCAGCGCGTTCAGCGCACTGCCCACCCGCCCTCGCTTCAAGTCGGGCACGGCCAGCTGCATCATCGTCATCAGAGCCGATTCCGCCGGAACCAAAGCAATACCGAACAACACACCATAGAGCAGCAACAACAAAGGCACATGGAGCAACCGCTGCCCCATGCTCAAGGAGGCGATCTCCCCTTCGAAGCTGAGGCCCGGAATCAGGTCCACCAGGGAAAAAGGTGGCGCGACGCCCATCAAGGCCAAGACGATGCCGATGACGATGACACTCCACCCGGCCAGGGAACGCTTGGAAAACCGGGCGGCAACAACGCCCAAAGCCACACCGCCAAGCACCATGCCGATCCCCTGGGCCGTATCCACCGCACCCAGCCCTTCCGGCCCCAGCCCGTAAGTGCGGCTCATAAACGGAACCCAGATCACGTTGAGTGCGCCGATGCCCAACTGCACCACCGAGAAACTGAGCAAAACCCCTACCATCGTGCGGTTGTTGAACAGATAGGCGATCCCTTCCCGCATCTCGGCCCACACCGCTGCGATCCGGCTCCCCGTCGCTGCGGCACGACCGCCCGTGGTGTGGGGTACAATCATCAGCATCACAAAGGCCGCCGAAACAAAGTAGGAAACCGAATCGACTACAAAAGCCACCTGCGCCCCCCACGCCCCGATGGAAAACCCGGCCAACGCCGGGCCGATGAGGAACCCCGCCGTCTGTACGATCTGCATCAGGCCGTTGGCCGCCAGCAGATCATCCTCGTCTGGCACGATAAGGGGCAACACCGCATTTTGCGCCGGAAAGAAAAAGCGGCTGACACAAGACATCAAAAACCCGACCACATAATAGATCCACACCTGCTCCGGTCTTTGGACCAGCAAAGAAGCCAACACCAACAGGCCGCGCAGCACATCGGCAGCGATCATCGTCCGCTTGCGGTCCCACCGGTCCACAAAAACACCGGCAATCGGCCCCAACACCAACATCGGCAAAGCATTGGAAATGACGGCCAGACCCACCGCCAGGGCCGAGCCGGTCAGCCTCTCAACCATGATGGGAACGGCCAAGAAGTAAAAATAGTCACCGACAAAGGAAACGGTCTGCCCCAACCACAAGACGACGAAGCTACGATTGCGAAAAAGGCGGCCATAGGCCGCCCGGCCTTGTCCCCGATCTTGCATGGCACATCCTTTTCGGCAAACTACAAGAGCCAAACCCTGCGCCCAGGAGCAAGTCCGGCCCTCGCGCGGGTGATTATAGCACAAACGATCAAAAACCACACATCGCCAGAGCGATGTTGAACCGGATTTGGTCGTCCCGTCCGGCTGTGGTATACTGAGGACGGCAGTGCATGGCAAGGAGGTTTGATGAGCGTCGGGCAATTGGTTGATCAAAACACCGGACAGGTCTTTCCCCTAGATCTGGACACCGTGACCCTGGGACGGCATGTGGACAACACCATCGTCCTGGCCGATTCCAAAGTCTCGCGTTTCCACGCCGAAATCTTGATGCAGGGTGGCCGCTGGGTCATCCGCGACCTGGGCAGCGCAAACGGAACCTATGTCAACGGAGAACGGATCAACACCGTGCGCGTCCTCCGGTCGGGGGACGTGATCGGACTGGGCGATACCCTGCTCCGCGTCCAATGGCATATGGCTTCGCCGGAGCAAGATACGCTGGTCGAAAAACTGCCCCCCACGGCCAAAGCCTCTCCGGCCCGCGCCCGCACCCCCTTGTTGCCCATCATCGTCGGGCTGCTTCTGGCCCTGGCTTTGCTCCTGGCCGGGGCCTTGCTGCTCTGGCCGCGCCGACAAAACGGCGGGACCGGCACAACGGCCCCCACCACCCCTCCCACCACCCCGACCGAAGCCGCCATCCTGCCCACAACTGCACCCTTTGGCGACACCCCACTACCCACCGTCGCCGCTCCTACCACAGAGCCAACATTGCCGCCACCCTCGCCCACGGCGACGCCCGCCGTCACCCCCACTCCGGCTCCCACCCCCGTCATCGGCCGCTTTCGCGCCAAAGCGGATACCGTGGAACCGGGAGAATGCACTCGGCTGGAATGGGGTGACGTGCAAGAGGCCCACACCTTGATCCTGAGCGGCGTCGGGCGCGTCAACCTGGAAGGCAAACTGGATGTCTGCCCCGACGAGACCAGATCCTACACCCTGGAAGCGGTGGGACCGGGCGGGACGGTCCGCAAAAGCGTCCGGGTTACGGTCCGGCCCTCTCCCTTGCCCTCCATTGAATTCTTCCGCGCCGTACCGGCGGTGATCGCTCCGGGCGAGTGTGCCCGGCTGGAATGGGGGAAGGTGGATCGGGCCGAATCGGCCACCGTTGAACCGGACATCGGCGGGGTGGGCACGCCGGGTACGGCCACCGTTTGCCCTCAAGAGACGACAACCTATGTGCTCAAAGCGGTCAACGCACAAGGCATCCGCACGGCGGAAACGGTCCTCGTCGTCTCTACCGGCGAAGATCGGCCACCGGTGATCGCCTTTTTCACCGCCAACCCAACCCACATCCGCGCCGGGGAATGTACCGAACTGAGCTGGGGCAAGGTGGATTACGCCGCTTTCGTCTCCATTGACCAGGGCATCGGCGGGGTGGGGACGCCCGGCTCACGGGAAGTCTGTTTGGGCCAAACGACAACCTTCGTCCTGACCGCCATCGGCTTTGGCGGCACGGTCGAAAGCCGGGTGACGGTCCAGGTGACGGAGGGGCAGGCTGCCGATCTACCCGATCTGGTGATAGAATCGATCCTGTTTGAGCCTAACCCTTGCTACCGGGGCAAAAAATGCAAGGTGCAGATCAAAATTCGCAACGACGGAACCCAGGAAGCCGGACATTTCGTCGTGCGTTGGTCGCCCGCCGGGGAGGAAAGCATCCCCGTTGAGTGGGATGTGGACCATCTGGCCGCCGGAGATGCCCAAACCCTCTCTTACCCCTGGATTCCTACCCGTGCCGAAGAAAAGTGGTGGACGTTGGCCGTCGTGGATCTGAACGACGAGGTGGCCGAGATCGCCGAAGGTGCGGCCAACATCCTGGAACAGTGGGTCGCCGTGCAGGAACGGTAGCGTCCCTACTTTGCGGAGCAAGTGCTTCTGATCTCACGCCGCAGACGCCGAGGTTTCCCCCGTACCCCGGCGTCTGCGGCGAAACCGACGGTGAGGGCACACTTGCCCCGGAAGGGCAACGTATCCCCCCTGCATCCCGGTCTAACCAAACCGCTGCAGCAGCTCATAGAGGGCCGCCACGCCGAAATCCAGAGCCTCCACCGGAATCCGCTCGTCGGCGGCGTGGACCAGATGCCAAAAGTCGGCGCCGGGCGGAACCTTCATGGGCAGAAAACCGTAGGTTTGGATGCCCAGCTTGGCAAAGTGACGGCCATCGGTGACGCCGGAGATGAGCAAGGGCGTAGGGACGCCCTCCGGATCGGCCCGGCGCAAGATGTCGCCCAGGGTGTCGAAAAGGCCCATGTCCGGCTCCGGCGGGCCGGGGTCGTGGCGGAGAACCTCTATTCGGACCTCATCACCCAGCAGATCCCGCAGCTCGGCCACCATCGTTTCGGCAGAGAAACCGGGCAGCAAGCGTCCATCCAGATCCACGCTCACCTCGGCAGGGATGACGTTGATTTTGGAGCTGCCGTGCAGGATCGTTGGGCTGACGGTGTTGTGCAGCAGGGGGTCAAAGATGCGGCCCTTTTCCCCCAACATATCCAACGTCCGGTCCGTCAGGGTCGGGCGAAGCAGTTGCCTGAAAAGCAAAGCCTGACTGGCGGGCAAAACCGAGGCGATGCTTTCGATCATCTGACGGGCGATGGGGGTAACATGGACCGGCAGCCGCTTGCGGTCCAGCGTTCGCAACACCTGGGCCAGTTTGGCCATGGCCCCACCGCGCACCGGCATTGAACCGTGCCCTCCCGGCCCCCGAACCGTGACGCGCGTCCAGCAGATCTGCTTTTCGGCAACCATGATGGGGTATAGCTTACGCTCGCCGACATACATGGTAAAGCCCCCCGCCTCGCCGATGGCGTAGCGGATGCCCTTGAACAGGTCGGGGTGCTCCTCCACCAAGAACCCGGCTCCATACTCCCCCCCGGCCTCCTCATCGGCAACCAAAGCCAACACCACGTCGCCCGGCGGGGTCAGACCTTCGGCTTTGGCTTTGAGCAAGGCGGCGACCATCATGGCTACTCCACCCTTCATGTCCAACGTGCCCCGGCCCCAAAGGAAACCGTCGGCAATCTCGGCGGCAAAGGGCGGATGGGTCCATTCCTGGTTTTCGGTGGTGACAACGTCTAGATGGCCGTACATGAGCAGAGGGGGCACATCGCCCCGCCCCGACAGTCGGGTGATAAGGTTGGGGCGGTTCTCGGTACGGGCCAGGATCGTCGTCTTGAACCCGGCCTCGCTCAAGAGCCGATCCAGATAGGCAACGCATTCCGCCTCGTTGCCGGGCGGGTTGGTCGTATCAAACCGGATCAGATCCTGCAATAGCGCGATAGGATGTTGATAGGCAGTCGTAGGGTCCACCATTGCTCCTTCCTCAGAAAATAATGCGGGCCGTCCACGAAGCGGACGCGAATACGCGAATGCACGAATGCGCCCGGCCCCGGTGGCGCAAGGAAATCGCGGTTGGAACCGCCAAGACGCCAAGAGCGCGAAGGTCCTCTTTTTCTCTTTCCTTTGCGCCCTTTGCGCCTTCGCGGTTCAAACCTCCGGAACCGCCAAAGCGGGCCGTCCACGAAGCGGACGCGAATACACGAATGCACGAATGCGCCCGGCCCCGGTGGCGCAAGGAAATCGCGGTTGGAACCGCCAAGACGCCAAGAGCGCAAAGGTCTTCTTTTTCTCTTTTCTTTGCGCCCTTTGCGCCTTCGCGGTTCAAACCTCCGGAACCGCCAAAGCGGACGCGAATACGCGAATGCACGAATGCGCCCGGCCCCAGGCCCGAAAGGATTCTCGCGCACGATCCTGCCCCGGTGGAGAGCCGATGGCCCGCCACTCAGTAGGTCATCACGCGGGGCAAGGACTTGGCCTGTTCAATCCAACCGGCAACCTGGTTGCGAGTCGGCATCTTGCGGACCAGCTTCTTTTCGGCGTTGACC
>CAZQKE010000050.1:0-29483 GCA_964593865.1 uncultured Anaerolineaceae bacterium
GCTGATGCTTTTCGGCAACGAGCACCGTGTCGAGCTTCGTCGAAATAGAGAACAAGCGGACGCAGGGATTGTCATTTTTGAAATCGGCGGGACACACGTCGTGTATCATTGGCAGAATGTGGAACAAGAGCAAGCCCTTCAAGCCCTCGTGGAGGGTATCACACTGCTGCGTCCAAGGTCAGACTGAAGATAGCCTGATCAGACGTATAAAACGGAGGCGAAACGATGAGTGTACGAAAACTTTTGATTATTCTGGCGAGTGTAATGCTGGTGGGCATGGGAACGTACATCATCGTCGGTGCCTCACCGTCTCAAGGTGATTCCGCTATCGCCGACATTTTGCTACGCGAGCGAGACCTGCCCCGTATCCCCGGAGTGCAGTGGACACAGATTGAGGATCAAGACCCGGAAGAACTGGCAAGAGAAATAGCACAATTCGTTGGACTGGCAAGAACGCCTGATTTGCCGGAAGGGCAGGCCGTCCTTTTCCTCCCCGATCCCCTTTCCAATCCCCTCAAGGTCATGAGCATCGTCCAGGGGCTTTACCGTTACGAGAGCGAGGAAGCGGCAACAGTCCAATATGAACGGCTGCTGGAGGGGCTTTCCCTTGCCCCACTGGGCACCGAGACGTCCATCACCGGCCGGACCGAGTGGTTTTGGGGGAAAGCGGAGGGGCAGATCATAGAGGCATTGGATCCTATCGGCCCTGCATACGCGTATTGGTTCATCGGCGTTCAAGGAGACTTGGTGACAGTGATGCAAGTCTGGGTTTTCCAGGACCGTGACCGGCAGAGACCTGATTCTTCGGACCGATCTGTGTTGACGGGGTTGATTCCCAAAGTCATGGGGCGAATGACGGAAAGCGGGAAACGATAAAGAATAGCCTACGCCTACCCTCCTGCCTCCACCATCTCCTCCGGGATAAAGGTCACGTCCAACCCCAAATCGCGGGCGAGGCGGGCGCCCAGGGCCATCACCCCCGGCGTCTCGGTGGCCTGATGCCCGGCCACGATCAGGTTCAGGCCGATCTCTTTGGCAAAGAGCATCCCGAACATGCTCGTCTCGCCGGTGAGAAAGGTATCGCAGCCCAGCGATTGGGCCTGGGCCATCAGGTCGGTGCGCCCACCCCCACCGGGGACGATGGCGACATGCCCAAAGCGGTCGCCGTTTTTCCAGCGGCGCGGTTCGACGCCCAACCGATTGCCCACCCGGACCGCAAATTCGTGGAAACCACCCGCGGTCACGCCGTGGACACCCACGGCCCCCTCTCCCGCGGAAAATGTCCCCTGGATGCTCACCTGCACCGCCCGCGCCAGCGCGTCCGCCGTGCCGAACCCACGGGCCAGGTCCAGGCACTCATGGGCGGCGTAATAGTTGAGGCCCAGCCGGCGCAAGCGGTCGTACTTTTGGGCCGAAAGGTGCAGCTCAATGTGCGGCCGGGCAGCGTGATGGGTGATGAGCAGGTCACAGCCCCGGCGGGCTGCTTCCTCAATGACCTGAAAGGAGCAATTGACGGCCAAGCCCACTTTGCCCACCGTGGGCCGCCCACCGACGATGAGGCCGTTGCTGCTCTCATCCAGCCCGGCGACACGAAGCAGGTTGTCCAGGTAGGTCAGGACCTCTACCAACGACTTTGCCACAGGTTGCAGGCTCATAGGAAACCTCCTTAACTTTCATTTTACCCCGTAATCCCCATCTGGTCAAACACCATCGGCGAAAGACCGGCAACGAACGAGCGCGTGCCCGGTCGGAGGCTTGCCGTCAACCGCCGGTTGTGCTATACTAGAGCAGCATTCTATATAGATGACAACTCTTTTTTGCAGGCTCAACGTCCGTGCGTTCCTGCACGGTAGTTGCGGACGGAACGTGCCCGTCCACTTGCTCAAGCAGCCTGTGAAAGACGCCGAGGGGCTGATGTCCGACTACATCCGGAAGATGAAGATCTTTACAATTCCACCCCATTGGCAAGGCATTGACCCGGCAACCCTGGGCCGGACGGTGATGCTCATCGGTGACTCCGACACGGGCAAATCCACCCTGGCCCGCTATCTGTTTGAGCGGTTGTGCGCCCAGGGGCGTCGGGCGGCGTACCTGGATCTGGATGTGGGGCAAAGCACCCTGGGCCTGCCCACGACGATGAACGTCGCCCTGGCCGCCGCTGCGGGCGATTCCTCCTTTCCACCCCAAGGGCCTCGGTCTGCCTTTTTCGTGGGAGCCGTCACGCCCAAAGGCCACATGCTGCCCACGGTGGTCGGTGCGTATCGGCTCCAACAGTGGGCGTTGGCCCAGGGCGCGGAGGTGATCGTGGTGGATACCAGCGGCTTGGTTGCCAAAGCGCAAGGGGGGTTGGCCCTCAAGCAGTGGAAGATTGAGCTGCTGGCTCCTCAGACGGTCATCGCCTTGCAGCGGGGCCGCGAACTGGAGCCGATCCTCTGGCCTTTGCGCCGCGATGGACGGGTGCGGAGCATTGAGTTACCCGTTGCGCCCCAGGTGACGGAGCGGCCCCGCGAGGCCCGCATCGCCCGGCGGCGGGAACGGTTGGCCGCCTACTTTGCCGCCGCCCGCCCCCACCTGGTTGCGCTGCGCCGCCTGGCCGTCTACAACCTGTCGCGGCTGGCCCCCGGCGCATTGTTGGCCTTTCAGGATGGGGCGGGGTTCACCCTGGCCCTGGGCTGCGTGACAGAGATGGACCGCCTGGGCGGGACCGTGATCGCCCACAGCCCCCTGCCGAACCTGGAAGGGGTGTGCAGCATTCGTTTTGGCGTGGTCCGTTGGGACCCGGTCGCTCAACAGGAGAGGAGAATATGAAAAACAACGAACGACGGAATCTGATAGTCCTTGTTGTTTCCGTGTTGGCCTTTATCTTGCTCTTGACGGTCGCCGCTCAGGCCGCCCGGTCCGATCCGCCGTCCGGCGCCGCACCTGCCCTGGCGCCGACCTGCACTACCCACACGACGGCCATGACGCTCACCGTCTCGGACATGGCTCCCCAGGTGGGTGATGAGATCGTCGTCACTTCTACCCTGGCCAACCGGGGGTGCAGCGACGTAGGGTTGCTCGAATACAGGCTGCGCATTCAACCTGACGGTCCGCCGCCGTCCCTTGTTCCCAACCCACCGCTGCCCATCAGCCACACCCTGTCCATCACCCCAGGCGCATCCGATGCGGCAACGTTCACCTTCCACGTGCTCGGCTCCGGCCCGGTCACCCTCACATCGTCGGCCAGTTTCGAGGTCCACCTGGGCTATCCGGGGCCGTCCTACTGGGCCAGCGATAGCAGCAGGCCGCTAACCCTCACCGTCCCTGTAACCGACACCGAAGTTGTGGTGTTGCACCAGGCCGCCTACGAATTCAGTTGCTTCCCCGACATCTCTATCATAAGCTCTACTTACCGTTCCGATTGCGTCTTTGCCGCCGGTCACTCGACGGACACCCGCATCGAGCGGTTTGCCGACGAAGCGGAGGCGCAAGCAGCCTTTGAAGACGCCAGAGGCTCCCACGCGCTGGAAACCCTGCGCTGCTATTCGGCCTTTTCCTGGTCGGAAGAGCAGGATACGATGCCGAAATTGCAGCGAGGCCACACCTGGGTTGCCGGACGATGGCTCATCACGGCTCACAGTGTAGATGATACCGACATTCCGGTCGCTCCCGACCCCGCCGCCGTTTCGGAGGAGGTCTACAAGGCGGCGGTGGTGAACCGCTTGTTGCCATCTTGTGACGCGATCTACCTACCCCTCATACTCAAGGGACCATAAGGCCGATGAAACCTAAATTGCGCGAGGTCGAAGCCCATCCCATCGTCCACCAGGGACAGGAGATGATCCTGCTCCGCGACCCGCTGCGCCTGAGCGACGCCCAGATCGCCGTGCCCCGGCCTTTGGGCCTGCTCCTCTCGTTGATGGACGGCACGCGGGACGAAGCGGCCCTGGAAGCCGCCCTGCGGGTGCGGGCCGGGTTGCGTCTGGCACCGGGCCTGCTGCCCAAACTCTTGGCCGACCTGGATGCTGCCTACCTGCTGGACAACGAGCGATTCGCCCAGGCCCGCGCCGAGGCGGTCCGCGCCTTCCGTCAGGCTCCCTACCGCCCCCTCTCCGCCCTGGATGGCTCCGTGGCCCACGACCCGGAGCAGATGGCCGCCTACCTGCAACGCTTTGTGGACGCCCTCCCTCCTGCTTCTGCTGCCGCCCCCACCATTCGCGGCCTGATCAGCCCCCACATTGACTACCAACGCGGCGGGCAGGTCTATGCCCAGGTGTGGCAGACGGCGGCCCCGGCGGTCCGCCGGGCCGACCTGGTCATCATCCTGGGGACCGACCATCAGGGCAGCGCGGGGACGCTGACCCTCACCCGCCAATCCTACGCCACCCCTTGGGGCGTGCTGCCCACCGAAAGGGGCATCGTAGAGGCTCTGGCCGAGGCGTTGGGGCCGGAGGCCGCCTTTGCCGAGGAATTGCACCACCGGAGCGAGCACTCAATTGAACTGGCCGCCGTCTGGCTGCACTTTATCCGGGGCGGCGAGCCGGTCCCCCTGGTCCCCATCCTGTGCGGGCACTTTGGCGATTTCGTCGCCGGGGAGGAGGACCCGGCCCGCCACGAACCCTTTGCCCAGGCCGTGGAGGTGCTGCGCCGGGAGATGGAAGGCAAACGCGCGCTGGTCGTCGCCGCGGCGGACCTGGCCCACGTCGGCCCGGCCTTTGGCGGTCAACCCCTGGATTTCATCGCCCGCGCCCGGCTGCAACAGGCCGACCAACGGCTGCTGCAAACCGTCTATGCAGGTGATGCGACGGCCTTTTTCGAGAACCTGAAAGCCGAGGGCGACCGGCGCAACGTCTGCGGCCTGCCGCCCATCTATCTCACCCTGCGCTTGCTGGAAGGGGTGCGCGGGGAGGCGGCAGGCTATGCCCTTTGCCCCGCCGACCCCCAGGGGCTTTCATGGGTGACGATTGCCGGTGTGATCCTACATTGAAAGTGAGGAGGTGCTATGGCCAAGCCCGATTATCCCGATGCGATTTGGGAACCGGCTTCCTCTCGCAATTACGGCGACCGGCCCGGCGGGACCGCCGTTGACTGCGTAGTGCTCCACGCTACCGTCGGCAGCCTTTCGGCGACCATCGGCTGGTTCAAAAACCCCGATGCCGGTGTCTCGGCCCACTACGTCGTTGCCAAGGATGGCCGCGTCTATCAGATGGTGGAGGAGCGGCGGCGGGCTTATCACGCCGGGGCCAGCGAGTATCAGGGCCGGACCAATTTCAACAACTTTTCCATCGGCATTGAAATCGTCAACAAGAATGACGGCCAAGATCCCTACCCGCCCGATCAGTTTGAGGCGTTGGTGAACCTGGTGGGCTACCTGGTGGACAAGTACGACATCCGACGGGAATGGATCGTCACCCATGCCGACATCTCAACGGCGGGAAAAACCGACCCGCGTGGCTTCCCGACCCATGAGCTGATCATGCGCATTTACGACCCGGCGGCCAACCTACCCGATAACGTGGTGCGCGAGGCCGCTTGGAATGCGGCGGGCATCCCCTTCAATCCCAACGCCGCCTTTCCTAAATACGCCCGCGAGCACAACCTGGGCACGCCCCAAACCGAGGAGTTTGACTTTTCTTACAAGGGCGTCAACTACCGGGGGCAGGGGTTCAGCAAGGCGATTGTCTATTGCAAGGTGGGCGATTGGGGGAATTTGAAGGAGATGGATTGGTGAGTCGGGCAGCGGGGAGCGGAGGGTGGAGGTGCGGGTAGTGGTGGCCATGAGCGGCGGGGTGGATAGCTCCGTCGCCGCCGCGCTGCTGGTGGAGCAGGGCTATGAAGTAATCGGGGTGATGATGCGTCTCTGGGCCGAGGCGTCACCGCTTGATGGGGTGGAGGGGGTGAACCGCTGCTGCACCCTGGATGCCGTGGAGGACGCCCGCCGGGTGGCCGCCCAATTGGGCATCCCGTTCTACGTGGTCAACTATGAGGCCGCCTTCAAGCGGCATGTGGTGGATTATTTCATCGCCGAGTACGGCCGGGGCCGAACGCCCAACCCTTGCCTGGCTTGCAATCGCTACATCCGCTTTGGTCGTCTGTTGCGACAGGCCCAAGAGCTGGGGGCTGCGTACCTGGCGACGGGGCACTATGCGCAGGTGGACCGGGTGGACGGTCGCTACCGGCTGCGTATGGGCGCAGACCGAAACAAGGATCAATCCTACGTCCTCTACATGTTGGGCCAGGAGGAACTGGCACGGGTGCTCTTTCCCGTAGGCGGCTACACCAAGCCCCAGGTGCGGGCCATGGCCCGTCGGTGGGGGTTGCCGGTGGCCGAAAAGAAGGAAAGCATGGACCTCTGCTTCGTCCGCGACGGCGATTACCAACGCTTCCTGCGCGAGCAGGCCCCGGAGGCGATCCGCCCCGGCCCCATCTTGGACACGGCAGGCCGGGAGATCGGTCGCCACGCGGGGCTGCCCTTTTACACCGTAGGCCAGCGGCGGGGCCTGGGCATTGCCGCGCCGGAGGCGTTGTACGTCATCCGTCTGGATGTGGAACGCAACGCCCTCATCGTCGGCCCGGCGCGGGAGTTGGGCCGCCGCACACTGCTCGCCGGGGAGGTGCGCTATGTACGCGGTGCGCCGCCCGGAGAACCGCTGCGCGTGCAGGCCAAGATCCGCTACAAGGCGCGCCTGGCCAAGGCCACCTGGACGCCCCTGGCCGACGATCAGGCCCAGGTGGTGTTTGATTCGCCGCTGCGCGACATCACGCCGGGGCAGGCGGTGGTGGCCTATGTGGGGGATGAGGTGGTGGGGGGCGGGGTGATTCAATGACCGGTGAGGAATGACTAACGGGGAAATGGGGAGATGATGCAGACACCGGGGTTGGTGTTTTCGGCGGTGGTGGCCTCTGTGTATGCTGTGGCCTTCCACTTGTGGAAGGGGCGCACGCTGCGGGACCTGCTTTTTTTCTGGCTGGCGGCGGTGGTGGGCTTTGCCGCCGGGCAGATCGCCGCTTCTCTGCTGAGCATTACCCCGTGGACCATCGGGCAGGTACATATCGTAGAGGCTTCCGCCATCGCCCTGCTGTTTCTGATCCTGGCCCGTTGGCTGATGCAAGGGCGGGAGCAGGGGGTAGGTGGGGAATGAAACGGGAAAAAGTGAGTCGAGGAGAGACAAGTGAGCGATAACAATCCCAAGTCGCAAGTCGTCAATCCAAAATCCAAAATCTATCCCGCCCGACCGCGGGAAACGGCCCAAGTTTGGTTCGACGATGGGCGCGTTTACGAAGGCCCCGTCGGAACGCCGCTGGAAGAGTTTATTCTGGCCGCCGGGGATGATCCCGCTGCGCCGACGGTGGCAGCCCTCATTGACAACGAGCTGCGGGAGTTGAGCTACCGCGTCGAGGGAGACATTGAAGTCACGCCGATCACCATGGCCGAAAGCGACGGCTTTCGCATCTACCGTCGCTCCCTGGCCTTTCTGCTGGCTACGGCGGTCTATGAACTGTTCCCCCATGCCTCCATTTATGTGGATCACTCCCTGACCTTTGGCGGCTACTTTTGCCAGGTGCAGGGCCGCCCCGCCTTCACGCCGGAGGAGTTGGCCCGGATTGAAGCCCGGATGCGCGAAATCGTTGAAGCCGATGAGCCGATCCTCAAAACGCGCGTCCCCTTGAACGAGGCCATTGCTCTCTTCCAAGCGCGGGGGGACGACGATAAGGTGCGGCTGCTCCGTCGTCGCCGGAAGGATTACCTGACCCTCTATCACCTGCGCGATTTTCGCGATTATTTCCACGGCTACATGGTCCCTTCTACCCGCTACCTTTCGGTCTTTGGCCTCCAAGCCTGCCCGCCGGGGTTCATCCTGCGTTTTCCCCGCAAAGACCCACCCATGACCCTCCAGCCGGTGGTGGACTATCCCAAGCTGGTCGGCGTCTTTCGGGAGTACGGTCAGTGGATGGAACTGATGGGCATCCGCGATGTCGGCTCCTTGAACGAAGCCATTGCCGGCGAGCGAATGCGTGAAATCGTCCTCGTGGCCGAGGCCCTCCACGAGCAACGGGTGGCCCACATTGCCGAGGAGATTGCCACGCGGCGCGAAGAGGGCAAGGAAGTGCGGCTGATCCTCATCGCCGGTCCCTCCTCTTCCGGCAAGACCACCTTTTCCAAACGGTTGAGCATTCAGCTGCTGGCCCAGGGCCTGCGTCCCTTTGCCCTGGAACTGGACAACTATTTCGTGGATCGGGAAAAAACTCCCCGCGACGAAAAGGGCAATTACGACTTTGAGCATATTGACGCCCTGGATGTCGCCCTGTTCAACGAACACCTGCTGCGTCTCCTGGAGGGCAAAGAGGTCACGTTGCCCCGCTACAACTTTCAGACCGGGCAACGGGAGGTGGGCCGCACGGTGCGCATCCGGCCGGATCAGATCGTCATTGTTGAGGGCATCCACGGTCTGAACCCGGCTCTCATCCCCCACGTGCCGACCGAGCTGACCTATCGCATCTACGTTTCCGCCCTAACCCAGCTCAACATTGACAAGCACAACCGCGTGCCCACCACCGACACCCGCCTCATCCGCCGCATCGTGCGCGACGCCCGGTATCGCGGCTACTCGGCGCGGCAGACCATTGACCGCTGGGGCAGTGTGCGGGCCGGGGAGAAGCGTTGGATCTTTCCGTTCCAGGAGCACGCCGACGTGATGTTCAACTCGGCCCTGCTCTACGAACTGGCCGTGCTCAAGCCCTTTGCCCAGCCGCTGCTCCTGCAGGTGCGGCACGGGACGCGGGCGCACGTAGAAGCCAAGCGGCTGCTGGCCTTCCTGGAATGGTTTGAGCCGATGCCGCCCGACCTGGTCCCCGATAACTCAATCCTGCGCGAATTCGTCGGCGGTAGCATCCTGCGGGATTTCCATGTGGGGGGCTAGGTTGTTGCCCCGACCCGGTCGAAGGTTGCACACCGGAGGCGCAGAACGCGCCGAGGGTTGATTTGGCGTCAGGGCGCAATTGCGGCTCTGTGGATCACAATGCAAAGGGACCGAGATGGACGACTTTGACCTGTACGCTCCTTTCTACGACCTGGACTACGGCGACCGGACCGAGGATGTGTGGATGTACCGGCAGTTTGCCAAGCGGTGCGGTTCGCCGATTTTGGAGTTGGCCTGCGGCACGGGCCGGGTGCTGCTACCCCTGGCCCGGAAAGGTTACCGCGTTACCGGCGTAGACATCTCCCCGGCCATGCTGGACGTGGCCCGCCGCAGGGTGGAGGCCGCCGGGTTGGGCGAGCGCGTGACCCTGGTGGAACAGGACATGCGCCGCCTGGACCTGCCGGAGCGGTTCAACCTGGTCCTGATCGCCGCCAACTCTTTCGCCCACCTGCCCACCCAAGAGGATCAGCTGGCCGCCCTGGATCGCATCCGCCGCCACTTGCGCCCCGAAGGGCTGTTGGTGATGGATGTGGTCAACCCCGATCCGGTACGCCTTATGGAGGCCAACGGTCAGCTGCGGCTGGAAAAGGAGATAACCGATCCGACCGGCGGCCGCCGTCTGCTCAAGTTTGTCGCCCGGCGGATGGATTGGGCTGCCCAGACGCTGCACGTCACCTTTATCGTGGACGAGATGGATGACGGGGGCCGGGTCAAGCGCACCGTCTTTCCCTTCGCCATGCGCCTCGTCTACCGCTACGAATTGGAACTGCTCCTGCGGCTGGCCGGGTTTCGGGTGGAGGCCGTGTACGGCTCCACCGATCTGGACGAATTCGGCGGCGACAGCCCGCAAATGATCGCCGTCGCAAGGCCCGATGGTTGAACCGATGTTGCGCCGCGCCCTGGCCCTCCTCCTGATCCTTTGCGCCCTCGGCGGCTGCGGCAGGCCGACGCCGACCGCGCCCCCTCCGACGGCGTTGGCCGGGGTGACCGTTGCCCCCACGGCGACGGCAACGCCCACCGCGCCCCCGACCGCGACGGCGACGGGCACGCTTCCCCCCACGGCCACGCCGACCGCCACCTCCACCCCCTCACCGACGGCCACGCCCACCCCTACCCTGCCGCCCCGCCGGACGCCCACAGCCGCCGAGCCGTGGCCCCTGGCCCTGGGTTGGTCCTTTGACGCCAACGGCCACCTGACCGCCGGGGCGATCACCACCCTGCACGGACGCCCTGCCTTTCTCCTGGCCTCCCTGGGCCGCACCCTCTACGCCCTGGACGCCGAGGGCCGCCCTTTGTGGCGGGCGCGGTTGGCGGGACCGGCCTATGCCTTGGCGGTCCTGGAAGGCGAACGGATCGCCGTGGGCGACGATGCCGGGTTCGTCACCCTGCTGGATGCCGACGGGCAGCGGCTGTGGCGCGCCGAGCTGGGCAGCCGCGTCACCGCCCTGGCCCCCCGGCCGGGCGGTGTGCTGGCCGGGGGATGGGATGAGCGGCTGACCCTCCTGACCGACGGCGGCGACATCCTCTGGCAGGTGGACCTGGACGGCCCGGTGAGCGGCATCGCCACCCTGCCGGGCCTGGCCCTGGCCGCCACCCGGCAAGGCACGGTCGTGGCCCTGGACCCCGGCGGAGCGGAGGTGTGGCGCTTCCGAGGGGATGCCCCCATCACCGGCCTGGGGACGATGGGGGACGAGGTCCTGGTCGGCGTGCAGGATGGCCGCTTGCTGGCCCTGGACGCGGCGGGCGGCCTGCGCTGGCAGCGCGACCTGGGGGAGGGCGGCCCCCTGTGGCAGGCTGCTTCTCCGGACGGCGTCCCCGCCGTGGTCGTCGGCACGGGAGGCGCGGAGCCGAGCCTGCTCCTCTTGCAGGGCGACGGTGCGGCCCTGTGGCGCATCGCCCTGCCCGCCCCGGCAGGCGCGGTGGCGGTCCTGGGGGATGATGCCCTCCTGGTCGGCCTGATGGACGGGCAGGTGCAGCTCTACGATGCGCAAGGGCGGCGGCGCGGCGCGGTCCACGCCGGGCTGCCGGTCTGGGGCCTGGCGGTGGAAGGGGACCGCCTGTTGGCCCTGGCCGACGTGGTCGCCCGGCGGCTGCACCGCGCCGAGGGGGAACGGGGTGGGGCCTGGCTGCCGCCCCCGCCCCTGGTCCCCGCCCCGGAGCCGCCCCCCGCCGAACCGGGAGAAGCGGTCCTGGTCTTTTTGGGCGACGTTTCGCCGGGGCGCAGCATGGAGCGGGCGTTGGACCGTTACGGTCCGGCGGTCCCCTGGGCCGGGTTGGAGCCGCTGCTGCGGGGGGCGGACCTGGCCGTAGCCAACCTGGAGGGCGTGTTGACGACGCTGGGACGTCCCCTTTCCAAACCCTACCTGATCCGCGCCCACCCCCGCCACGGGGCGATGCTGGCCGCCGGGGACCTGGACCTGGTGACGCTGGCCAACAACCACGCCCTGGACTATGGGGAGACGGGGTTGGATCAAACGCTGGACACGCTGGCGGGGCCGGGGATCGCCGTCGTAGGTGCGGGGCGCTCGGCGGCGGAGGCCCACCGCCCGGCCCTGTTTGAGCGGCAGGGCGTGCGGCTGGCCGTGCTGGGCTATGCCGCCGCCCGCTGGAACGGCTCCGCCGATGTGCCCGCCACCGACCGGATCGCCTGGGCGGAGGTGGAGCAGATCCGGGCCGATGTGCAGGCCGCCCGTCGGCAGGCCGATGTGGTCATCGTCCTGCTCCACGCCGGGACCGAGTACGCGGCCACTCCCTCACCCGATCAGATGGCCGCCGCCCGCGCCGCCGTCGAGGCCGGGGCCGCCCTGGTCGTCGGCCATCACCCCCACGTGACCCAGACGGTGGAGCGATGGGGGGAGGGCCTCATCGTCTACAGCCTGGGCGACGCCGTATTTGACATCCCCCGCCCGGCGGCCATGCGCGGCCACCTGCTGCGCGTTTCCGTCACGCGGCAGGGCGTAAAGCGGGCCGAACTGTGGCCTTTTTGGATCGACGCCGCCCAGGGCTACCGGCCCCGCCTGCTGGACGATGGGCAAGGGGCAGCCCGTTTCACGATCATCTACTCCGACACCAAGTAGATGACCTCCGGCAGCACGAAATGTTCGCCCAGCACCGCACCGTCCGGGCCGGTGACGACCAACCAGTCATTCCGACCGAAGGGGTGCAGGCTGATGGTCAGGCGGTATGTACCGGGAGCGGCATCGGCAGGCACGGCCAACAGGTGACGCGAGGCCAGGGGGACCCCCGGCGGCCAGCGGTCGGTCGTATCGCGCCCGGCGGTGGGTGAGCCGTCGACGTACATGACAAAGCGGCCCTCCTCATCCACCAGTTTAATGAGGGCCATCAGGTCCCGGTCAATGGGCCGTTCCGCCTGCCAATAAAGGTCCAGGATCAGTTTTTCCCCCGGTCGCACGGTGTTGCTTTCCAGGCGATAGGCCAGCAGCCGCACATCGCCCCAGCGCACATTGAGGGGAGTCGCCGCAGCCAACTCTTCCGACGTGGCGACGGGAGCCGGGGCATGGACCGGCCCGATGTAGCGCAGGGGGGTGACGACCGCCAGCAACAGCATCCCGCCGACCAGCCCCCCCAGGGCGGCCCGCCGGGCGCGGCCCCGCGCCCACCAGGCCCAGCCCTTGACCAGGATGAGCATAACCGTCGGCAGCAAGGGGTAGATGAGCCGCCCCTGGTCCGTGCCCAACACCGTCGCCGTCCAGTGCAGCAGGGAAGCCAGGGTGATGGCCGCGTGCAGTCCCAGCAGGCCCAGCATCCGGCGCAGGGCGGCATCCAGCCGGGGCCAACGGCGCAGCAGCCAGGCAACGAATCCCGCCGCCCCCACCAAGCACACCCCACCGATGATCCGGTAGATGAACTCGTCGAACCGGATGCCGATCCATCCCAGCCAGAAGGAGCGGAACAACCCCTTGAATAGCCAGACCAGCACGTCGGCGGTCAGGCCGCCTTCACGCAGGGCGTTGATCTGCAACAGGAAGGACCAGCCCAAGGGGTCGCCGAAGAGCCGCCAGTTGCGCCAAAAATACCACCCGGCGATAAGGCCCGCCAGCCCGAAAACGATCCCGCCGGAGAGCAACGCTTGCCCCAACCTCCGCCGCCGGCCGACCTGGCGCGCCGCGACGATCAGCAGGGCCAGCCCCACAACCGGCAGCAGGGCGATGGCGTTGGCCTTGCTCAATAGGCCCAGGCCCAGCAGCAGGCCCAGGAGGAAGCTACGCTTCAGGATGGGAGTCTGCTCTTCCTCGCGGAGAAGGGCAGCCGTTTGCCACAATACCAGGGCAGAGATGGCCGTTGCCAGGTTGTCGTTGTTGACCACGGCGGACATGAACAGGAATTGGGGCGTAAAGGCCGTCAGTCCGGCCATGGTCAGGCGGATGAGGGGCTGCCGGGGAAAGAGCACCCGGCCCAACTGGTAGACGGCCCAGACCGTCACCGCGCCGCAAAAGATGGAGAGCAAGCGGACCAGATGCCAGGCCAATGCCCAGCCCCGATAAGGCCAGGATTCGGCGGCGGTGTGGAGAAGCAGGTTCTTGGGGGCGCGGGGATCGGCTACGTCATAGTGGGCGTTGTGGCGCACGGCAAAGGGCGCGTCGGGCAGGTCCTCTATCCGGAAGGTAAGGACCGCCCCCAGGGCGTAGTAGAGGGGCGGTTGAAAGGCCTCATGCTCCTCCGTGGTGGTGGGCAACCGCCCGTGCCGGGCCAGGTAGCGGATGTAGGTGAAATGAGGAACTTCGTCGGGGGCTTCGCCCAGGGGAATGGTCAAGCTGTACCACAACGCCAGGGCGACAAAGAGCAACAAGATCCCCGTGAGCAGCAGGCAAGACCGATCCTGAACCATTATCCTCACCTGAAAATCACAGACGGAGACAACACGGCTTCCCTTCCGCAGTCTCTACGGCGCGACGACCTCAATCTCGCCCAAAAGCACCCTCCGCCCATCGGTAGGCGCATCGGCGGCCACGATAGACAGGTTGTGCATGGTCGGATATTCGTACATCCCTGCCCACAGGCGGTAGTCTCCCGGCGGCAGGTCGGCGGGCAGGACCAGGGCATGGGGATCGGCCACGACCTCGCCCGGCAGCCAACGGGCGACGGGCGTAAAGCCACCGCCGGGGTCGCCGTCATGCTGAGCCGGTTGGCGCGTCGTGGCCGCATCGGTCAGGTGGACAAAGACCTTGTACTCTCCACGCAATCTATCCAGGGCCAGCCAGTAGAGTGTGACGTTCACCACATCTCCGGGATGGTAGCGCGCCGCGCCGACTTCAAAGGATTGCAGAACGACCAAATTGTCCAGGTTGGCATTGACCTCATGAACCCGCTGCATACGGCCGTTGGGCCACAGGATACCGGCCAGCAGGACCGCCGCCGGGACCAGGTGCAAAACCGCAACGCCCAGGGCGGAGGCCGCCGTACCTTGTCCTCCCCCCCGGCTGCGCCAGGCATACACGCCCAACGCCACGCCCGTCATCAAAGCGGCTACCGACGAAAGGAGCATCCCTCCCCACCGGGGCGGAGTCAAAGCCAGATGCAGCGTCAGCGGCCCCGTACCCGGCGGCAGGCTGAATGAAGCCAAACCGAGATCGCCGACGGCCCGCGCCGGGACGATCCGACCCTGCCATTTCGCCTGCCAGCCGGGGAAATAGAACTGGTGCAAAATCAGGTCCGCTCCCTGGGGAGCGTCTATCTCCATCGCATAGGCGGTGTAGCCCACGCCGACAAGCGACAGAGCACCTCCCGTCAGGGAAGGCAACGTAACCGCTCCCGCGCCCGACGGGGCCTCCGCTTCCGCCGGGGGATGGGAGATGGCCCAACGCTGCTCCCGCACCCAGACGGGCACGTACTCGCCGGTCCACGTCGTGCCGATCTGGTTCAGCTCCCGATCCTGATGCCACATCCCGGCTACCGAAAGGTCGGGGGCGGAAGGGACAACGGGCAAGGACCAGATCGCCCAAGCTGTCGCAACCGCCAGGATCGCCGCGCCCCCCACCGGCTGCCTCCATCCCTCCCGGCGGCCAATTGCCTGAAGGACGACGCCCCCCAGCAACGCCGTGCTCAAGACCGTCAGGGATTGGAAACGCCAGGGATATTGGAGAAAGGCCAATCCCTTCTCAAAAAGATGCCAGAGGGGGAGCGAGGCCGTGGTCAGCATCAAAATAGAAGCAGCGGCCACCAGCAGCCAAAAAGCGGAAAACGGCCAAAGCCGCCGGACGCGCCACGATAAGATCAAAGCAGCAACCAAAAGGCCCGTCTGCACCCAGCCTAGGCGAAAGACGCTGGGGGTTTCCACGGTGTAATCATACGCCGGGTCCCAAGCGAGCAGATCACCGGGGGATAGGAGGTGGTTCTGATACCCCTGCGACGCACCGCTCCCCAACCCCACATATCCCGATTCGGTCAAGACCGGCAACCAGTAGAACGCGCTCAAGACCATCGCTGCTGCCAAAGTCAATGCAACCATCCCCCAAAGGGGGAATTCCCATTTTCGCCAAAGCAGCAAGAGCAGATAGCCGATCAGCACGGGGGCAAAGATCAAGGCGGAAAGGCTATGGGTCACGATCAAGGCGGTGAGGGACAACGCTGCCAGGGCCGGGTAGAGCGGTTGCCGTTGCCTTACGATCAGGCGGTGGAAAGCCCAGAGGATAAGGGGAAACCAGACAAAGGCCAGAAACTCGGCGACCGCCCCCCGGATGTAGAGATCAATGAGATGGTAAGGTAAGACGGCATAGAGCACGGCAGCAACAAGGGCCGGACCGCGATCTAGGTACAACCGTGCAAAGAGATAAAGGCTCCAGGCGGAGGCGATCAGCCCCATCGCCAGGATCAGTTTCATGGTCAGGGTTACGTCCAGCCCCAGCAGGGTAAAGGGTAGGCCCCAGTAGTAGCTCAACGGGCCGTAAAAATTGAGCACCGGCTGTCCGTAGCCAAAGGCAAATTCGGGGAACCAGCGGGGATACCATGCCCCGGCCCGCACCGCCCGGTCCAGGGCGGCCAGACGATGTAGGTGAAAGTCGCCGTCGTGGGAGATGAAAAAGGGGCCGGTCAACAGCAACGGCAACAGTGCAGGCAGAAGGAGCATAACGATTCCCAGGCCCGCCGGGATGCGAGCCTGGGAACGGAACGACGATCTTGTCTTTGCGCGAGGACCACCGATCAGGTGCAACGCACCCCCCAGCTACGTCGCCCTTGCCAAGCAGTGGGCCGACCGGCCCACTGCGGAGATCGGTCCATGCCGGGCGGCAACGTCCCTGTCTCACCTTCTTTGGGTTTCTCTTCTTTGGGCCGGTGGATCACATAGAAACGGACCGGTTCGCTTTCCGTCTTGTTGCCGGCAGCGTCAAAAGCGATGACATGGACGAGGTGGGATTCGGTGTAGCGGTCACCCGACTGAATGGCCATGAAGCCACTTTCCCAGGTCTGGGTCACGGTCTGACCATCTGCGCTGACCTCCACCCAGGTTACGGTCACCGGTTGCGTGGTCACCGTTCCGTCGGGGTTGGTGATGGTTCGCGTCTCATAGACCGGCTCCATAGCGGGGTTGATCTTGAGGTCTTTCATTTCCAACACCCACTTGATGCCGTACGGCTCTACGACGGTAAAGTCCAGCAGCTCATTATCCAAATAGAATTCAACCCGATCCACTTGGATATTGTCGCTCACGTCGGCGGTCAGATTGACCCATTCGTCGGCGGCCTCCAGTTCATACACCCGCCCCGGCCAGGGGTAGTCCACGGCTGCCGTGGGAGGGGTGTTGTCCACGGTGACGTAAATGGTCGCCCGTTTGAAGTTTTGGTTGTGTTCTACGACGGTCAACTGGAGGGTGTAGAGACCGTCTTGCAAGCCGCGGGTATCCCAAAACTCAAGTACGTCGTTTTCCACCTGATTGTAGTGGTCGCCCCCGATCTGGCTCCAAGCAGAAGGGTTCAGCCCTTCGCCGAACTCCAGCCGGTAGAAGGCGAAATCACCGGCGCGGGCGTTACCCCGGATGGGCACAACGCCTTTGACATGCCCTCCGAGGTCCGGCTTGATAATGGCAACCTCGCCGCTTTCCGGACTGCAACCGTAGATCTCATCACGCTGGGTAGGGGGCTGGGGGATGCCTTGCTCCCGCATCCAATCGGATGCTTCAGGCGGCAGGACCATGTACACCCGTTCTTCCACCAACTCCGGCGGGGTGCAAGCGGTAGCCAGTTTGCCCGTTTCGCGGTTGATCCGTTCTAAACGGTAGATGTTGTCATATTCGGTCGGCTCGGTCCCTTTGATAAAGAGTTCCTTGACGCGGGTGGGGCACAGGTCGGTGGGCAGCAACCCCGATGTTTTGCATACCTCAACGCGGACCATGCCCGGCGGCTCCGGGAATTTTTCTATGACCGTGCCCAGCAGCCGCTCGGCATGGCCTTCGTTGTAGATGCGCTCCATGACATTGTGCCAAATAGGGCCGGCAGCCCGCGCACTGGAGACGTGTTCCATAGGCGTATTGTCGTTATTGCCCACCCACACGCCCACGGCGATCTGCGGCGTGTAGCCCACGGTCCACACATCCCGCCAGTCGGTAGTCGTGCCGGTTTTGGCTGCCGCCGGGCGACTGAGACGCAGGGCATTGTTGACGCCAAAGATGGGTGCACGGGCGCGGTTGTCGGAAAGCACATCGGTCAGCAAGTAGGCTTCTTGGGGTGTCAGGGGCTTGCCGTCGGCCAGGATGACCTGGCGGGCTTCGGGCTGGGTATATTGCCACAAGACATTGCCGGCCGAATCTTCTACACGCAAGATCGCCACAGGGTCCAGTTCCCTGTAGCCGGGCCGGGGCAATTTGGTCGGCTGCCCCATCATCACGCCGCCGTTGGCCAAAACGCTGTAAGCGTAGGTCAGGTCCAAAAGCCAGACCTCGCCGCCACCCAGGGTTAAGCTCAGACCGTAGTAATCTAAATCCTCGTTGAGGGTATTGATCCCCATGGCGTGGGCGGTGCGGATGACATTGCCCACACCCACCATATCCAAGACCTTGACCGCCGGGATGTTGCGCGACTGGGCCAACGCCGTGCGGAAGCTCTGAGGACCGGTGTATTTGCGGTCATAATTTTCCGGGCAGTAGGGTGGGTTGGGCCAGTCGTCAAAACAGGTGTGCACATCCAAAACCATCTCGGCGGCGGTATGCCCTTGGTGGAAGGCGGTCAGGTAACTGAACGGTTTGAAGGAGGAACCGGGCTGTCGGGGGGCAACGGCCACATTGACATTACCGTCAATCTCTTCGTTCCAATAGTCAATGCTGCCCACCATCGCCAAGATCTCGCCGGTGCGGGCGCGGATGACGACCACGGCAGCGTTGGAAACGTTCTTGCCTTTTTTCTGCAAGGCGGCTACCTGTTTGCGTGCCTCTTCCTCGGCAATGCGGGTGATGTCCATATCCACGGTAGTATACACCCGCAAGCCGCCCCGGTAGAGGGTGTTGGCGTCGTACTTGTCTTCCAGCTGTTTGAGGACGTACATGGCAAAGTGAGGGGCCTTGATGTCGTACCGCTTGAGCATGGAGCTGTGGATCTGCAACGGTTCGGCATAGGCGGCATCGGCTTCGGTCTGGGTGATGTACCCCTCCTCCACCATGCGGTCCAGGGCGATCTTTTGTCGCTTTTTGGCTTCTTCCGGGTTGTCAATGGGGTTCAAGGCCGGCGACTGGGGGATGGGAGCCAGCATGGCACATTCGGCCAGGGTCAATTCGGAAGCGTGCTTGCCAAAGTAGACTTGGGCAGCCGCCTCTACACCGATAGCCCAGTTGCCGTAATAGTTGGTGTTCAGGTACCATTCCAGAATCTGGTCTTTGGAATAGAGACGCGAAATCTCCAGGGCCAGGATGGTTTCCTTGATCTTGCGGGCGTAGGACTTTTTGTAGCGTTCTTCTTCGGGGATCAGGATGTTCTTGACCAATTGCATGGTGATAGAGCTTCCACCCTGGATCTGCCCCCCTTGCAGGTTTTGGATAAAAGCCCGGGCCATACCCTGGGGATTGATGCCCGGATTTGTGTAAAAGGTTTTGTCCTCCAGGGCGATGACGGCGTTGCGGAAATCTTCCGGAATCTGGTCAAGGGGCAACAGGGTGCGGTCACCACGTCGGGGGTCAATGACCTCCATGAGCAAAATCTTGCCGGTGCGATCATAAATCTTGGTTGTTTCGAATTTCTCCTGGCGAGTCACGATCTCGTTGGGATCGGGCAGATCCTTTGCATAATGCGCATAGACACCGACAACCGTCCCCACACCCGCCAGAAAGGTAAACAAGGTGCTCAATGCACCAATGAGCACAAGAATCCCCAACACGCGCACCGCGATCCGCCCGGCGCCCCCTTTGGCCCGGCGACGACGCTCACGGCGGCGGCGCAAGAGCATAACCTGTTGTGCGTTCACGGTTCGCTACACCTGTTCCCGATCCAGCGCGGTCAACCGCGCCTCAAAGTCGTCCAAGCTATCGGCATCCATGGCAGCGTCAAACAGGGCGTTGAGTTCGGCCAGAGACCGTCCGCTCAAACCCGTCCGGATCCGTTCCGGAACTTGCCCGAAGCGATAGGCCAAAAAGTCCAGGAGGCTCTGCCGACGCCCTTCGCGCAGGCCCTCTCGGCGACCTGCCTCCAGGCCCTCTCGGCGACCTGTCTCCAGACCCATCTCCAAACCTTCCCGACGACCTACTTCCAGGATCTCCTGATACCACGGTGACTCCCTCAATACGGCCATTTCCCACCTCAACATTCGCTTGACCTGCTCCGGCTCTAACCGGAAACTGGCGAACAGGGCCAGTACCGTTTCCAACTCTTCCAAGCCCGGCTGACGGCGGATTAACTCGGCACCGGCCCGGATCGCCGCTTCATCGGCATCCCGCATTAGCGGGACAAAGGGAACCAACGTCAGCAAACCGCTCCGGATCACTTCCCAGGGGTCCTGTTCCCACACCTTGACCACGCGGTAATCTTGGTGTGCCACCAGGCCCATAAATTCGCGGTGGAACTGCTCGGCGATCTCGGTCCCCGGTGGCGGTGGCAACAGGTAGACGACGATGGGATAGACCGCCTGTCGGTACTTTTCCTCGGCCAGGGCGGTGTAGGCCCGCATCCGACGCGGCATTTCCGGATCGTACCGCAATTGGATTTCGGTCAGCACCAAGAAACGGCCTTCCCGGCCCCGCACCTGCAGTAGCGAGTCGCTCAGCCGGGCCACGAACTGGAACTCGGTGGATAGGCTTGCTTCCACCACGATACCCTGGTCACTGAGCAGCCAGCGCACCCACGCCTCGGCGGTCTGGTCCATCGTCTGCTTGGCGCTGGCATCCGACCTCTTGGACACAGATCACCCCTAGCAACAAAGGGGCAGCCGACCACGTGTGGTCTTCTCCCCCTTTCTCCACCGGTCTTATGGTAGCAGAAAACCGTTCAAAAAGCAAACCCGCTCCCGACCGCCGTTCTATGCTTCACGACGCCCGGCCCACAGATTTCCCACGCCCGGCCGACGAGGAGCCTACATCCGCTTGACGCGGCGCAACATGCGCAACATCTGTGCCCGGCGCTGGTAATTGGCATCGGGTTTTGGAGCGGCACCCGGTGCTTTCTTGACGGTAGGGCCGCTCCCGCTCTCGGCGTACCAATGGACCAGGCCGCATTTGGAGCAGATCCAGGCGCGAGTCGTGACGCGATATTCGCCCTCCCCGGCAGCCAAAGTCAGCTGCGCATCGGGGCGAAAGGGGCCGATCAAGGCCGCCCCGCAGGCCACGCATGACCGCAACTCTCCACCCGCCATACAGATTCATCCCCCATCCGTGATTGAGGTTCCATGTTAGCAGAAAACGATCAGAAACACAAATCGCGATCTCCTGCGTTCTTGGCAAGCCTATTCTTCCGGCAGCATGGGGATTTTGATGCCGTGTTCGCGGGCAAAGGCGATGGCCTCCGGGTAGCCGGCGTCGGCGTGGCGGGCGACACCCAGGCCGGGATCGGTGGTCAGCACCCGTTTCAGGCGGCGGGCTGCCGCCGGTGTGCCGTCGGCGACGATGACCTGCCCGGCGTGCTGGCTGTAGCCGATGCCCACCCCGCCGCCGTGGTGGAAGCTCACCCAGGTAGCCCCGCCGACGGCGTTCAGGGCGAAATTGAGCAGGGGCCAATCGGAGATGGCGTCGGAACCGTCCAACATGCCCTCCGTCTCGCGGTTGGGGCTGGCTACAGAGCCGCAGTCCAGGTGGTCCCGCCCGATGACGATGGGCGCGCTGATGCGCCCGCCGGCCACGGCGTCGTTGAAGGCCAGACCCGCCTTGTCCCGCTCGCCGTAGCCCAGCCAGCAGATGCGGCTGGGCAGCCCCTGGAATTTGACCCGCTCCTGGGCCATTTTGATCCAGCGGACCAGGTGCTGCTTTTCGGGGAAAAGGTCCATGATGATCCGGTCGGTCTCGTAAATGTCTTGGGGATCGCCGGAAAGGGCTACCCAGCGGAACGGTCCTTGCCCTTCGCAGAACAGGGGGCGGATATAGGCCGGGACGAAACCGGGGTAGACCCAGTGTCCGTCGGCATCCTTGACCTCGGTGTACCCGGCGTTGAAAGCCATCTGGCGCAGGTTGTTGCCGTAGTCAAAGACCACGGCCCCCCGCTTTTGCATCTCAACCATGGCCCGACAATGTTCGGCCATGGAGGCCATGGATCGTCGCTGATACTCCTGGGGATCGCGCCGTCGCAGCTCCACCGCCTCCTCCAAAGAAAGGCCGTTGGGCAGGTACATGAGCGGATCGTGGGCGCAGGTCTGGTCGGTGACAATGTCGGGCGTGACGCCCCGCACCACCAATTCGGGGAAAATATCGGCGGCGTTGCCGATGAGGCCGATGCTCTTTGGTTCCTCCCGGCGAACCGCCTCCTCCACCAAAGTCATGGCCTCCTCCAGGTCGTCCACGACGATGTCCAGGTAGCGGTGTTCCAGGCGGCGATGGGCACGCCAGGGGTCCGCTTCGACGACCAGGGCCACGCCTTCGTTCATGGTCACGGCCAGGGGCTGGGCGCCGCCCATCTCCCCCAGCCCGGCGGTGAGGACGAATTTGCCTTTCAGGCTGGCTTCCGGGCCGTAATGCTTGCGGGCGGCAGCGGCCAGCGTCTCGTAGGTTCCCTGGAGGATACCCTGGGTGCCGATGTAGATCCAGCTGCCCGCCGTCATCTGGCCGTACATGATCAGTCCTTCGGCCTCCCAGCGGTCAAAATTCTCCTGGGTGGCCCAGGCGGGCACGATGTTGGTGTTGGCGATGATGACGCGGGGGGCGTCCTCATGGGTGCGAAAGACGGCGACCGGTTTGCCGCTTTGCACCAGCAGAGTTTCATCCGGTTCCAGGTTGCGCAGCGATTCAAGGATGGCGTCAAAGCATTCCCAGTTGCGGGCCGCCTTGCCCCGCCCGCCGTAAACGATCAGGTTGTCCGGGTCGCCCGCCACCTCCGGGTCCAGGTTGTGCTGGATCATGCGGTAGGGCGCCTCAATGAGCCAGTTCTTGCACGTCAATTGGGTCCCCCTGGGGGGATGGATCACACGCTTTGCCATTGTTCACCTCCGTTTTACTCAGGACGCGCTGCGAAGGCAGCCCGCAGGCCGAGCCTACCGGGTCCATCGGTCACCCTTCACCACAGGGCAGGGCTTCGGGATCTGCCGAGCCGGGAAGACAATGCGTCACACCGGCTCAACCGGGCAGGGGGCGTTTGCCTCCTGCCCGCGAGTCGGGTATAATAGGCCCCTGCGCCGTCACTGGATGCGGACGACCAAGCGGGCTTCGTGCCACAGCCCTTCCAGGTCGTAATAGGCGCGGAGTTCGGGGTTGAAAATGTGGACGACGACCGAGCCGTAATCCATGAGGACCCAACCCGAATCGGGCCGGCCTTCCACGTGGAACAGGCGGCCACCGGCGGCTTTGGCCTGCTTTTCCACTTCTTCCTGGATGGCGCGGAATTGGGGTGGGCTTTCGGCGTTGCAGATGACGAAATAATCGGTCAGCAGTGAGACCGGCTGCATATCCAGCAGCACAATGTCGGAGCCGAGCCTCTCGCTGATGGCGTCCACGATGACATCGGCCAGTTTTTTTGGTTCCAGAATTCTACCTCCTGTGCTCTTGTGATCGGCGACGGGTGAACCGCGCCAGCCGCTCCTGCATCCGCTGGCGATGGGTTCCGTGCCAATAGACCCGCCGACAGGCGGGACAGATTTTAAAAGTATCGTGCGTCTGGGCCACATAGGGCGGCACACGCTGCCGGGCGGTTTCGTAATCCAGCGGCTGCAACGGCTCGTTGCACACCAGGCAGCGGGATAGGATTTGGGCCGGTTCCAGGTCAAAGGTGGTCAGGACCTGGGTAATTTGCTCCTCCAGGTCCTGGCTGGCGATGAGCAGGGTGCGCACGCCGCGCCGCCGGGCCAGTTCCCGGTCGCGGGTGAGGAGCACCCGCCCTTCGGCCCGCGCCAGGCGCACCAATTGGTGGTCGTCCAGATCTGGATCAAAGAGGGTATCGTAACCCAAAATACGTAACCACTTGGCCAACGTGCCAAGCATGGCATCGGCGATAAATGAACAGTTCTCAGCTCTCAATGCTCAATTCTCAATTCGCGGTACTGGCCCTGCTGTTGCCGGTCGGCCTGATTTTGGTGGCCGTCGGCGGGCTGCGGGGCCGCCGCCCGGCCCGCGCGGCGGTGGCCGGGCTGGGGGCGATGGCCCTGGCCGCCATCGCCTTTTGGGCCTGCGGCTTTGCCTTCCACCTGGGCGGCGTGGGGCTGGTCGGTGACCTGCCCGGCCTGGAGGGCCTGGTCTGGGAGTGGGCCTCGCCCCTCAACCTGGACTGGGGCGTCATGGGGTTGCGCGGCTTTTTCCTGCTGCGCGAAGCGGCAACGGACGCGGCCCTGAGCCTTTATCTGGCCTACCTGCCCGCCGTGGCCGTGGCGACGCTGTTGCCCTTCCTCACCCTCCGCGAGCGGATGCCCGGCTGGATGGCCGCCCTGGGTGGCCTGCTGGTGGCGGCCCTGGTCTACCCCGTGGTCGGCAACTGGTTTTCCGGCGGCGGCTGGCTGATGCACAGCGGCGAAACGCTGGGCCTGGGCCACGGTTACGTGGACCTGACCGGCGTGAGCACGGCGGCGGTCGTCGGCAGTGTGGCCGCCCTGCTGGGCATCCTCTTTTTCGGACGGCGGCTGCCTCCCTTGCCGGAGGGGGAACTGCCCACCCTGCCGCCGGTCCACCTGCCGGTGCTGTCCGTCGTCGGCGCGGTGCTGGCCGCCGTCGGCGGGACGGCTTTGGTCGCCGCCAACCCCATCCACGCCGCAGCGGGCTTGCTTTCTCCGCGCCTGGGCGTCAACCTGGTCCTGGCCGCCGCCGGGGGCGCCATGCTGCCCGTTCTCTACACCTGGTTCACCACCGGCGCGGCAGACTCGCTGATGGCCGCCAGGGGCGTCGTCGCCGGGGTGTTGAGCGCGGTCGCGGCGTTGGCCTTCATCCCCCCCTGGGCGGCCCTGGCCCTGGGCGCGACGGCGGGCCTGCTGGTCCCCCTCGCCACCTACCTGATGCGCTACATCCTGCGCCTGGACGATCCCACCGCTGCCCTCCCCGTGGGGCTGGTGGGCGGCCTTCTGGGCGTCCTGGCCGTGGGCCTCTTTGGCGACGGGTTGGCCGGGCAGGGTTGGAACGGCGTCGGCGCGGAGGCGTACCTGGGCGTCGCAGGGCAGGGCGTGACCGGCCTCCTGCCCGCACCCGGCCTGGCCCCCGACTGGCCGGGGCAGATGAACGCTCAACTGGTGGGCCTGGCAGCGGCAGCAGGACTGACGGCCCTGTTGGTCGGCGCGCTGTTCCTGATTTTAAGGGTCCTTCTGGCCTTTTGGCGGTCCGTCCCCGGTGAGTAGGGCGGCCAACGGCCCGCCCAGGGGCGATTTTCAAGTCCGAAGACTTGCGCCACCGGGCCGGGCATATTCGCGCATTCGTACGCAATGCGACAAAAGGCAGAATACTCTGCCCTTCCGGCGGGTAAAACCGCTCACGTTTCCACCGGCGGCAACTCGCCGGTCCGGCGCAGCGTATCAAAGATCCAGCCCACGCTCTGTTGGGTGTGAATGCGCCAGATGGCTTGGGCCAGGATGCGGGCGGAGGAGACGATCTGGACCGGGTAGCCGGCCGCGACGGCGTCCAGGGCCGTGGCCGTCGTATCGGAAAGGACCAGGCTCTTCAACGGCGACCGGGTGATCCGGTCCAACGCCCCCGGCGTGAAATCGGCGTGGATGGCGGCGGCATGAACCTCCGTCGCCCCCCGTTCCAAGAGGCGGTTTACCACCTGCAGCAGCGTCCCCCCCGATTGGATCATGTCATCGTAGATGATGGCCGGGCGTCCTTGCACATCGCCGACCATGTCAATCACGGCAGGTTGCCCTTTTGGCGTGCGCCGCTTGAAAGCAATGGCCATTTCGTCGCGGGCGAGCACATGCACCAATCCCTTCTTCAAGTGATCGCGGAATTCGGTAGCACGGGCCACCCCCCCGGCATCGGGCGAGACGACCACCACATCGGCCCGGTCCAGCTTTTGGCGGAAATAGGTCCCCATCAAAAAGGACATGCGCATATGGTCTACCGGGATGTCAAAAAAGCCCTCAATGGCCGGGGTGTGCAGGTCTACGGTCAGGAAGCGGTCCGCGCCCGCTTCGGTGATCAGGTTGGCCACCAGTTTGGCCGTGATCGGCTCGTGCCCCCGCTTTTTCTTTTCCTGCTTGGCGTAGGCCATGTAGGGCACAACGGCGGTGATCCGGTCGGCGGACGCCCGGCGGGCGGCGTCAATCATCACCAGCAGCTCCATTAAATTGTCGTTGACGGATTGGTAGGTGCAGGTGAGACCTTTCCGCCGTTCGCCTGTCTCGGACAGGCAAGGGCGTTGCAGGCTGCTTCGGTGAGTCTGGCAGATGGGCTGGATGATGAATACATCGGTGCCGCGTACCACACAGTCCAGATCTACCCGGATTTCACCGTCTTCAAAGCGGTCCACGATGGCCGGTTCCAGGGGCCTGCCCAGTTCTGCGGCGATCCGTTTCGCCAGTGCAGGGTTGGCGTTGCCCGCAATCAAGCGCAATTCGCCGTAGTGTCTCTTTTGACTGCCCATGCTCTCCCCCATCTTGGGCCGATGCGGTCCCTACCCGCGAAACGCCTGACGCAAGCTCAGGGCCAGGCGGTGATTCTCCGGGTCGATTTTGAGGATACGTGCCCGTACCCAATCGCCCTCGTGGACCACGCTGCGGGGATGGAAAAAGCTCCCTTCGGCCAGTTCGGAGCTGTGGATCAGCCCTTCTACTCCCTCTTCCACGCGTACGAACGCGCCGAAGCTGACCACATTGGTCACCATTCCCTCGACGATGTCCCCCACCCGGTAGCGGTCGGTAATGGTCGCCCAGGGGTCGGGGCGCAACCGCCGCAGGCTCAGGGCGATACGGCCCTGCTCCCGGTTGACGCCCAGGACGTAGACCTGCACCTCCTGGCCGGGCCGGACCACGTCGCCGGGATGTCGTACCCGGTCCCATGACATCTCGGAGACGTGGATCAACCCCTCGACGCCGCCCAGGTCCACGAACGCGCCAAAGGTCGTCAGGTTGGTCACGGTGCCGGTGCATACATCGCCGGGCCGGAGCGTATCCAGGCGGTTGACGGAGGGTTGCCAGGTCGCCGCCGCCGCCCGCTCGGAAAACACAAGGCGGTTTCTTTCGGCGTCCACCTCTATCAGACGCAGCTGCATCGTGTCGCCGATGCGGTCCGATAGCTCGGCGATCCGGCTGCTGCGGTCCAGGGCGCGGGGGGCCTCCACCAAATGGGAAGCCGGGACAAACCCCTGCAATCCGTTCCAATTGACCAACAGCCCACCCCGATTGGCCCCTGCTACCTGGAGGTGAAAGATGCGTCCTTCCTCCAGGGCGCGTTGGGCGATCTGCCAATCATCCTCCGGGGGTGCGCCGTCATCGGCTGCCGAGTCCGGTTGGGGTTCATCAAGGGGGAGAGGATCGGGGGAAGGCGGGGGCGGGGAAGCCTGCCACGCGACCTCTCCTTGTTCCAACAAAGCCTGCCAGTAGCTCTCGCCGTGGGTGGCCCACCACGCGGCATCGTCCAGCACAATCTCCTGTGATCTCTTGCCTTCCATGCCTTTGCCTTTTTTATTTCCCCGAAAATAGCGGTTGAAACCGCCCCTGGCGGGCCGTTGGCCGACCGCCCGCCTGCGCGGACGGAAGCGGGGGCATCCGCATAGGCGAACGCCCGGCTCCAGGCCCCAAAGGGGCAACTTTAATCGCTCATATAGCCACGGCCTGCGCTTTCTGCGCCGGACGACGTGGCAGGTTTCCAACTTGCGCGAGATCGCAAGCCGAAGGCCTGCACCACACGTATTCCTCTCGTGCCTTTGCGGACTCGCGGCGCATCTGCCGGCGGTCCCTGCGCTCCTGCGTTACCCGCCTTGCCGGGACACATGCGATTATAAGGGAGTTATCGTTGATTGTCAAGACGTTTTCTTTCAGCCGCCGGGGGCAGGTTGTTACCCTTCATCTCCAACTCGGTCAGGGCGCGGGCTACCTCGGCGATGGCGATCCGTTGCTTGCGATAAAGGTCCGATTCGCTCATGGCCAGCCGCCCGGCGATGTCGCGTACCTTGAGGCCCCGGATGAACTTCATCTCCAGGATGTTGTAAAGGATCCACTCGGAAGTGGTCATTTGCCGTTCGCCGTCGGGCCGCAGCCGCTCAATGGCCTGGTGCAGCACGGCGCGGAGGGCGTGGGGCGGGCTACTGCCCCGCTCCCGCACCTGGTCGCGGACGACGCGCAGCTCCAGCAGCGGGCTTTCGGTCAGCTTGGGGCCGCCCCAATAGTGGCTCAAGGCGTCCTTGACCCACTGCTGGAATTCGGGCGCATAGATGGGGCTGTCTTCAATGATCTCCATAGGCGGCGATCCGGCGTAGCGGGTGGCATCCTGCCAGCGGTGCAGCCGCTCAATGTTGGGCAGGATGCGGCGCAGCGTATCAAACACGCTCTGCTGGAGATAGCGGTCCTTGACCGCTTCCTGGGCGCGGGCGATGAGCAGCCGGGCGATCTTTTGTTCATCGGGTTCCAGGTCGGGGACGGGGTTCCGGGCCTCGATGCCCAAAACGCCCAGCCGGACATCATCGGCTTCGCCCCGCAGAGGGGCCAGCCAAAAGCCATCCCCCGCCGCAAAGCAGTTTTCCCCCGTGCGCTCCGAAAGGGAAAGGGCCAATGTGGTCAGATCGTGGCTTTCCAAGAAGGCCAGCACCCGCTCCCGGTCGCCGCAGTGGGATTCCAGGCGATAGCGTCCCCCGGCCAGGACGGCCACAAACCCGGTCTGCACCCGTGAAAGGTCGCACAGGGCGGCCAGGGTGTTTTCCAAAAAGGCCTGCAGGTCGGCGGTGGTCAGCAAGCGGCGGTCCAGGGTCTGAATCCAGGCGATCTCTTCCCGGTCCTGACGGTAGATGGCCCGGTCAATGAACGGTTTGGCTCGGTTGATGACCAGTTGCAAAAAGACGATAACGCCCACAACGGCAAAGATGAGCACCGTATCGCGGGGCAGGCCCAGGATCGGCTGGACTTTGGGCACGGCCAGCATGGTAAAGATGACCACCGCACCGACCAGGGGGCCGCGCAGCAAGTAGTGGATCAGGTTGTGTTTGATCACCCGGTCGGGCGTCAGTGCGCCAAAGTAGGCAACGCTGTAGGCCATGAGCACCAGCATCAACAGCACGGCCACGTTGCCGATCAGGACCAGCGGCTGCAAGCCGTAGGAAACGGGGAGCGAGCTGGCCCCGGCCAAAATCAGGTAGGGAAAGACGCCCAATGCCGGAGCGACAAAGGCCAGGCCCAGGTAGGTCATCCGCCGCCGGGAGGCCCGCGTCAGGCAGCGTTGCCGGGCGCGGCGGATGTTGAGCGCACCCCACAGGACGGTGACGACGAAATAGAGGGCAAAGATCCAAAAGAGCGGCCCGGCGGCCAGATGGGCGACCGGGGGTTCATACACGCCGTCGTGGACCAGCAGTTCGCTGCCCAGCACCAGCCCCAGAAAAAGGGCGCTGGCCGCGTAGCTGAGCCACACGGCCACCCACCGCCGACGGGCGCGCACATGGGTCGAACGGAGCAAGGCGTCGGAAAAGTGGAGATAGGCGGCGGGCACAAAGGCGATGCCGATCCATTGGAATTTGAGCCAGCGGATGGCCGCTTCCTCGCTCTGCACATTGTAGAGGACTACGTCCCCGGCGTAGACGATGAGGACAAAGGCCAGCAGCGCGCAAAAGGCACGGGCCACCTGGCTACGAAAGTTGTGGGTCAGGAGGTAGATCAGCAGAGAAAAAGAGGTCAGAACGACCGTCGCCGAAAGCACCTGGTTGACCAGGAGCAAGGCCCCGGTCAGCAAATCCATCGCATTCACCACTTCCTCGAAAATAGCGGTTGAAACCGCCCCTGGCGGGCCGTTGGCCGACCGCCCGCCTGCGCGGGCGGAAGCGGGAGCGTCCGCGTAGGCGGACGCCCGGCCGCAGGCCCGAAAGGAGCGACTTGAGTCGCCACCGCCCC
>CAZQKE010000051.1:0-16634 GCA_964593865.1 uncultured Anaerolineaceae bacterium
GGGTAGCCAGCCGTTGCTCCAAGTTGAGTTGGACGCTGGGCGATCTGGACTTGGCCTGTACCGTCTCCTCTTCTTCCTCTTGCCGCCGAATTGGGAATTGGGACTTGGCCTGGACCTCTTCTTCCTCTTCCTCCTCCTGCCGCCGAATCGGGAATTGGAACTTGGCCTGGACTTCTTCCTCTTCCTCCTCTTGCCGCCGAATCGGGAATTGGAACTTGGCCTGGACTTCTTCCTCTTCCTCCTCTTGCCGCCGAATTGGGAATTGGGATTTGGCCTGGACTTCTTCCTCTTCCTCCTCCTGCCGCCGGATCGGGAATTGGGATTTGGCCTGGACTTCTTCCTCTTCCTCCTCCTGCCGCCGAATCGGGAATTGGAGCTTGGCCTGGACCTCTTCTTCTTCCTCCTGCCGTTGCACCAACGGCGTGATCGTTGCCGCCAGGGGTTGCATTTGGACCTCTTCGCGCTGTACTCCTGCTGCCGGTTGGCCCATCGGTCCGGCTGCAGAATCGCCCATCTGCATTATCTGTTCTGCCACCCGGTCCGCTTCTTGTTCGTAACGATCCCCCGGTGGACCGATGGTGAGCTTGGTCTGAATCAGCGCGGCCATTGCCCGGTTGCCGATCATGCGCTGCACGGCCAGCAACTCATCCGGCATCATCAGGGCCGGATTGCCTATGAAACGGGATGGCGGACCCGACTCACCGGATCGGTCGGGTGATTTTGTTTTGGGACGGTCTGTGTGTGCCTTTTCCACCTTTTTGACCGGCATCTGCGCGGCCATAGCCCCCTCCTTTTCCCTTCCTGCCGGACGCGTCCCCGCGGGGGCGAAACGCTCTGGCGGGTGGGCACCGGCCAGGCCGGTGTGTCAATCTCTCAACGCCTCAAGCCGCATATCCTGTTCGTTGACCAACCTGCCCATCTTTTGCAACTCCCGGCGTGTGCCGTGGAGCAGGTGCTTCATCGTCACACGCCGATCTCCATCGTTTCCATCCTCGGCAGCCAGGTATGCCGCACTGACAATGATGTTGCGGATGTTTCCTCCTGCCAGTTTGAACCGGCGTGCCAGCAGGCCAAGGTCCAGGTCGGGATCGCGGGGAAGCTGCGGTGGGAAAAGAGTCTGCCAGATGCGCAACCGATCCTCCTCTTCCGGGAAGGGGAAATCCACGGCAAATTGGAGTCTGCGGGTAAATGCTTCGTCCAAGTTAGCCCGTAAGTTGGTGGCCAAGATGGTCACGCCGTCGTAGGCTTCCATGCGCTGCAATAGGTAGCTGATCTCAATGTTGGCGTAGCGGTCGTGGGCATCTTTGACTTCGGACCGCTTGCCAAAGATGGCATCCGCCTCATCGAAAAAGAGAATGGCATTGCTGCTTTGGGCTTCGCCAAAGATCCGCTCCAGATTTTTCTCCGTCTCGCCGATATATTTGCTGACGATGGTGGACAGGTCAATTTTATACAGGTCCAGGTTCAACTCTTTGGCAATGATCTCGGCGGCCATCGTCTTGCCCGTGCCCGGTGGCCCGGCAAAGAGGACCGTCACCCCTGCGCTGGAGGCCAACTTGCGGCCTACGCCCCACTCTTCCAGCACCAGGGGGCGTTGTCGCACCGTGGCGACGATCTCGCGCAAGATGGCCAGTTGATCGTCCGGCAGCACGATGTCGCTCCATTCGTAGCGGGGCACGATCTTACGGGCCAGGCTGCCCAGGTGGGGGTTGGAGTGGGCACGGGCGGCGGCGAACAGATCCAGGTTATCCAACGGCTCACCGCGCTGGACGGCCCGGTCCTGTGCCGAGGCCACTGCGTCGCGGATCTGCCCCGTGGTCAGGAGGAACTGCCCGGCCAAATTTTTCAGGTCCCATTCATCCGCCCGATCCGGATACCGCCGGGAAACACGGTCCAGGAAATAGGACCACAGGGCGTGCCGCTGAGGGTAGGAAGGAATGGCAAATTCAACTCGGAACAAGGGGCGTTCCCGCGCAATGTCTTGGGGCTGCCAATCCTTGCCGGCGACGATGAGCAGGTCGGGGAAAGCGCACAGCTCGGCCACCAGGTCCGTCGGGGGGACGCTGCGGACGGTTTCGCCTCCCTGGGAGGCGGTCCAGCAAGCATCCCACCGGGATAGGTACGGAATCGCCCCGGTGAGGAGGGCGTCGCGCAAGGCCAATTGCAAGGCTCGGCGAGGCGACACGTCGGCAGAGGCTACTGCGGCCAGGTCCACCGCCAGGAGCGGACGCCCCCATTGGGCGGCCAGCCAACGAGCCGCTGCTTCCTGCGCGGCCCCGTCTATGCCGTAGAAGGTCACCAGGGGACGTTCCTCCGGGCGTCCGGCGGATCGTGCCACCTGCAGCACCCGTTTCAAAACGGCGCGATGTTCCTCGGCCAGCAGGGCATCGGCCTCATCGGGTTGGGGCCGATGCAACACGGCCTGCCTGCCCAATTCCCCGCCGGGGTGGTACTCCCCCAGGAGCCAGGTGACGACGGCATCGTTCACGCGCAGTTCCCGGTTCAGCAGGTTGGGCGAATCTGTGCCGGAGCCGGGAGCTTGCTCCAAAATATGGTACTTGAACAAGGGCGCATCGGCGGCAAAGCGGGAAATCAACCGCAGCCGCTCAGGGCCGGGTTCTCCCAACAGGTCCAGGACCAGGTTGACGCATGGATTCTTGCGCGTCACGTCATCTTGGAGATAGCCGTAAAGGCGTTCGTACTTTAGGTCTAGAGCCGGAGCCAGACAGATCAAAAAGGTGTCAAAATCAAACCGATCCAACCCAAAGAGCTGCACCAACCGTTCCAGGCGCAAAGGCCGATTCTTTTCCCGTGCAATGCTGACCAGCAGCTGCACTTGCCGTTCCGCTTGATCCTGTGCTTCGGCAAACAGGGCTTCCTCTTCCGGCGGCAACGAGACCGACTGGCCCCAACTGACCGCAAAGGGCCGTTGGGCCAGCTGCCGGGCCTCTTGATCCGAAATGTGCAGGCCGCGAAAGGCGTCGTTGGCATCTTGCCCGGCCAGCTGCCAGCGCCGGATTTCGCGGCGTACCAGCACATCAATCCGCGCCAGCTCGGACTGCAAGTGCAACAAATTCAGATTTGCTTCGGTTGCCTGCCACAGTACCGAACCCTGCTTCACTTCGCCTCCGCCTCTTCCTCTCCGGTGTGGATACCGGCCTCCTGGGCGATAAAGTGGATGGCCTGTTCCATATCCTGAAAATAGATGCGTCGGGAACTGCCCACATGGTCAATAGAGCCACGCCAGGCGAGCACGCGCCCGTCGTCGCTGACCGCTTCATGCCAGATACGGATGATAAAAGACTGCGTATCGCCTTGCACGGCTCCCCTCCCCATATCTTTTCAAGCCTTCAGGGTAGCACACAGGCGTCTCTATAGCATCTCGTCGGCGTCTCCGTGGGGAGGGAAGGGCGTCTTTAGGGGCGCAGGGCGCGATTCAGCTGTCGCTCGATCCGGTCCAACTCGGCACCGACCTGCGCGACGGTCGCCTGCAGCTGCCGGACGCGGAAAAGGGCCTCTTGGACCTCTTTGGCGCAAGGGCTGAAGCTCGGGCGTCCGCGTCGCCGACGCCCCGCAACATTCGGCTCAAAGTAGCCTTCTTTCATTTGCCGGTAAAGCTGCACGGTTTCGGGTAAGGGGGAGACGCCCAGGGTCTCGGCCAGGATTTGGACACACAGATCGTACTGGGCCAGGGCTGCACTGCGGTCTCCTGCCATCCAATAGAGGCGCATCATCTGGCGGTGGACCTTTTCGCGGGTGTTGTCACAAGCAAGGATCCGCCGTCCACACGCCAAACCGCTCTCGGCATCGCCCCGGGATTCGTAAAAATCCATCAGTTTGGCGAGGGTATTCAGATAGAGGAGGTTGAGCCGCTCGCTTTCGAGCAGGCTCCAATCGGCATAAACGCCGGTCAGCAGGTCGCCGGTATAGAGGTCTACCGCCTGTTCCAGCTGCAACGCCATATCCGGCGTTAGCTCCGGGCCGGAAAGGTGCTGGTAGGAGGTGATGATCGTTTCAAACTTTTCAATATCCAGCGAGTAGCGACCGGAGGGGGAAAAGGAAACAGAGTCGTCGTTGATCCGGAGATAGTCATCGGGGCAGGCCCCGGCGGACTGCAGAGCACGGCGCATCCGCCAAAGGGCATTGCGCAGGTGTTTGCGAGAGGTGCTTGTGGAATAATCGCCCCAAAAGACGGCGGCTAAACGTTCGCGGGAGAGGGGTTGTCTTCGGTGGAGCAAAAGATAGCAGAACAAGAGCCACGGCTGCCGTCCGGGAAAGCCGGGCAACGGCTGCTCCGCATAGTATGCATGACCGGTTCCAAACAGCTCCAGAACCAACATCGGCCTTTCCTCCCCTTTTTTGAGATCGGCGGCCCAGGCATTCCGGCTTTTCCCTCCTGGGCTGCCGTCAACACCGCCCTAAACAATCTCCCCCTCTCTCGCTCGCCGATGAGCGAGGGGAGGGGGAATGACCGTACTGCCCAGAGGCCCGTTGCCACGGGATAAAGACGCCTGGGCTGCGACTGCACGCTTAGTACAACTATGCGCCGGTGATGGTTCCCGGAACCGGTCTGCCTTTTTAGCTACATTGTCTCATTCCAACCCCAAGGCATCGGCTACCCAACCCAGGCTCAACTCTTCCAACTTTGCGCGGGTGGGTACGCCTTGTTCATCCCAACCGCACATGGCGTAGTAGATGTCTTTGGCCCGCTCCAGTTCGGCGGGGTCGACGGCGAATCCGTCGCTGGGACCGCCCACTTTGGGTTGGGCCAGTTTGGGCGGAAGCGTATCCTGTTCGCGGGTGAATCCTTCACGGGCGTTGAACGCCCTCATCATGTTCAACCGCCGCTCACCGACCTTCATCAGTTCCCACAGGCTCACCTGCCACCCGGTGACGGCCCGAACCATTTCCACCAGTTGGTCGGGGCCGTAAAGATGCCACGTCGGCCCCCACACAAATTGGCAGACGTTGAGACTATCTAACATGCTGTAGAACCGCTGGGTATAGACGGCGTAGCGCACCTTTTCCGGCCCCAGGCTCAACTTGGGCTGGGGGTCCAGCAGGTCCAACGCCGCCAACCGCTCCCGGTAGTATTTGTAGCCGCTTTCGTAGCTGGGATCGTGCTCGGAAGATTGATGGTCCGCGCCGAAAGGATTGACGGCGTAGATGAGGGCCAAGCTGCGTTTGACCTCCGGCATGTGGGCCGGCAGGTCGTGCCCTTTGACGGCGACTACCAATTCTTCTGCCCCTTGTCCGATGCGGGCTGCCGCCCGCGCCGTTCCTTCTGCCAACAGATCGCCCAAGCCTTCACGACGGGCAATGGCCTCTACGGTGCGGACCATTGCTTCGGCGTTGCCAAAGCGCAGCTCCAAGCCGCCGGTATCTTCCAGGGTCAGCAAGCCCCGCTCAAAGCAATCCATGGCAAAGGCCACCGTCGCCCCGCAGGAGATGGTGTCCAGACCGTACATGTTGCACAGTTGATTGGCATAGGCAATGGCCGCCAGGTCGTCGACGCCGCAGTAGGAGCCGAAGGTTGCCAGTGTCTCATATTCCGGGCCGCCGTAGTGGGGGTCGATCTTGTGGCCCTGCCATTCGGCTTCCACCACCCGCTTGCAGCGCACGATGCAAGCATAGCAGGTATCCCGTTTTTTGAGGATGGTTTCGCTCATCGTCGCGCCGCTGATGGCCGCATAGCCTTCAAAGACACCGCCGGACCAGTTGCGGGTGGGCAGGCCGCCCTTTTGCTGCTGCCCGGCCAGCACCCCTGCCGTCCCGTAGATGCCCATGTCATAGATGCCCGATTCGGCAAAATGCTGCGCCCCCCATCTTGCCAGGGCTGCCAGTTTCTCTCCGTCGGCGATCTCCGGCTTGTGATGGCCTCGCACGGCAACGGCCTTGAGGTTCTTGCTGCCCATGACCGCTCCCATGCCGGTCCGTCCGTTGGCCCGGTTGCTCATGTTGATCAAGGCTGCAAAGCGCACACCCCGCTCGCCCGCCGGGCCGCACTGCAACACCTCAATTTTGGGATCGCCCAATTCTTCCTGAATGGCTGCCTGGACCTGCCCCGTCGTCCGGCCCCACAGGTGGGAAGCGTCGCGCAGCTCCGCTTCTCCATCCTGCACCCAAAGGTAGACCGGCTTTTCCGCCCGCCCCCGGATGACAAAGGCGTCAAACCCGGCGTAGCGGGCCTCGGCAGGCCAAAAGCCACCCGCCTGGGCGTCACCGATGGCCCCGGAAAGGGGGGATTTGGCCGTCGCCGTCACACGGCTCTGCCCGGAGATGGCCGCACCGGTGGTCACGCCCAGGCTCAGGATCAGGACGTTCTCCGGCCCCAAAGGGTCCGCGCCGGGGGGAATGAGGCGCAGGGCATAGTGCATTCCCAACGCGCTGCCGCCCAGGTAGCGGCGGTAAAAGGTCTCTCCCGGCTCTTCAACTTCCAATTTCCCCGTGGTCAGGTCTACATGCAAGATCTTCCCACTGTAGCCGTATGGCATTGTACCCTCCTTAGCGGTGCAGATTCCACGCTGCCACGAAGGACAGCCCGTGTTCCGTCAGGGCGCGGGCGGTGCGGTTCAAGGCGTCATGCTTGTCCAGATAGTTGCGCTCCAAAGCTTCCCAATCGCCCGATTCTATGATCTCTTCTTTGTCGCGGAAATAGTCCAGAATGTCGGAGGGATGCTCACGGGTGGGGTCCACTTCCGGCCCGGCTCCTTCGTGCTTGGCCGAGATGTTGGGGACGTGATCGGCCAGCTCTATCAGTTCTTCGGTGCGGTCGTAGGGCTGGCGAACGATGCTCTTCCAGGTCTCCGTGATGTGATGCTCAAAGCGAACGATCTCCTCCAGGCCCAATGCCTTGCGGACCTGGGCCGTGATTTCAATGGTCTCGTTGTTGACGCTGTTGCTCCAGTTGAAACCGATGAGCGAGGTCGTCCCGTCGTCGCGGCCAAAGAGACGGGCACCGATCAAGGTCCAAAGGGCGGCATAGGGGTTGTCGTTGCCCATGTAGACCGAGATTTTGAATTCAATGTCCACTCCTAGCTTATGAAGGAGATAGCCCAGCAATACCGTGCCGGGGTTGATGTTGAGCACCTGCTTGACGCCGTAGGTGGTGTAGTAGTAGAGGAATTCGTCCAACCACTTGAGCGCATAGTCGTTGGGCTGCCCCACACCGCCGAAATAGCCGGTGATCGTTTCCGGCCCGCCCAGGTGGATGTTGGAGCCGTCGGTCCCTTTGGTGTCCAACGTTTCGACGTAGCTGGCGCCGATGATCTGCATGGCGGCGGCAACGGCCAGTAGGTCGCCATCGGCCTCTTGCTCCTTCATCTTGCGCACGCGGATATACCGCCCCGGCATCAGCTCACCGTTGGCAATGGCCTGCTTGGCTTCCGCGATGAGGAACGGAAAGTACTGCAACGCGCTGATCTCCAACGTCACGGCCAGATCGTCCTTGAAGGTCATCGTATCGGCCTTGTCGCCCAGCACCTTGCGCCGGTAATCGGCAATGGAGATAAACGCACCTTTATCCCGCTGTTCGGTGAGCCACTCCAGGTCGGCAATGTAATCCGGATTGACTTCCCGCAGTCGGGCCAGGAGGTTGTCCAGGTTGCGGGCTTGGGCAGCCTTGCGGTTGATCTCCTCCGGCGTGCCGTACTTTTCCACGACGGCCAGGAAATCGTTGATCACCCGGCTGTTCGGGTCCAACAGCAGGGCATTGACTTCGGCCAGCTGACTTTCGGAAATTCTCAAGCGACTGCGCAGATCACCATCCATCGGTCCTTCCTCCTTGCGTTCAGATTCGGGGTTTACGCAAAGACATTGTATCATAAATCGGGCCGACTGTCACAACGCAACGGCGCGGATTCCGAACGGGGGCATCATTCGCTCCGTCACCGGCCCTGCCGCCGAGGCGCGGGAAGTGTGGAAAGAAACCGTGTGGAGTCCGCTGCTTCTCGGCGAACTCGGCGCCGTCTTGCGGTTGCGCCGGCCCTGAGGCAGGTTTCCGCCCGGAGCCAAACCCTGTGCCGGTCGGCAGATCCGTCGGAATGTAACCTATTCTACTGCCCTGCACAGGGGGGTGTGGTATCATATCGTCATCTGGCATTTCAAAAGGAGGCACGATGATTCCGATCCATCCATCCGAGATCACGCCGGAGGAGATGTACCTTTCCCGACGTAAATTCATGCGGGGCGCGGGGGCGGTGGCGGCAGCTTCTTTATTCCTTGCCGCTTGCGGCGGGGCGACATCGGGCGGGAAAACGGCAATGCCGACATCCCCGCCCGCGGGAGCGGTATCGCCGGGCAACCTTACGCCACCTCCTTTCCCCACCCTCAGCAGCAACACCGATGAGCTGGGCGCAGCATTGACGCCCTTTGAGACGGTTGTCAACTATAACAACTTTTACGAATTCACCACGCGCAAGGACAAGGTGGCCGACCTCGCCCGCGATTTCCGGACTTCCCCCTGGACGGTCCGGGTCGGCGGTTTGGTCCGCAAGCCCCGCACCTTTGACCTGGACGACCTACTCAGGTTTGGACAGGAGGAGCGCATCTACCGGCTGCGCTGCGTCGAAGCTTGGTCCATGGTCATCCCCTGGGTAGGGTTCCCCCTGCACAAGCTGCTGGCCGAGGTAGAACCCAAATCCGAAGCCAAGTATGTGCGGTTTGAGACGCTCTACGATCCTTCCCAAATGCCGGGGCAAAAGGCGTCCTATTACGAATGGCCCTACGTGGAAGGGCTACGGCTGGACGAGGCCATGCACGACCTGACCATTCTGGCCACCGGCCTTTACGGCAAGAGCCTGTTGCCCCAGAGCGGCGCGCCGGTGCGGCTGGTTGTTCCCTGGAAATACGGCTTCAAGAGCATCAAATCCATCGTCAAAATTGATCTGGTGGCCGAGATGCCGATCTCCCTGTGGATGGCCGCCGCGCCCCAAGAGTACGGTTTTTACGCCAATGTCAACCCCAAATTCGCCCACCCCCGCTGGTCCCAGGCCACGGAACGCCGTATCGGGCAAAGCGGGCGCATCCCCACCTTGCCGTTCAACGGTTACGCCGAAGAGGTAGCGGCCATGTACCCCGATCTGGACAACCGGGAATGGTTCTACTAACCCGCCGTTGGTGGCACAAGAACCTGTTGCGCCTGGTGGTCCACATTGGCGCATGGCTGCCCCTGGCCTGGCTGCTGGGGGCGGCAGGCCGGGGGCAGCTCGCGATAGACCCGGTCGGTGCGGTCACGGCGTTGACCGGCAAGGCGGCATTGATCCTGTTGCTCCTATCGTTGAGCTGCACGCCGGTCGCCGCCCTGACCGGTCGGCGGTCGGTGGGCCGCCTGCGTCGGCCTCTGGGCCTCTATGCTGCCCTGTATGCCGGGTTGCACTTTGGCGCCTTTGTCTGGCTGGACTACGGCCTGGATTTGGCCCTGCTCCGGGAAGCGGTGCGCAGCCAGGGCTATGTGATCGTAGGCCTGGCTGCCGGGTTGATTCTGTTGGCCCTTGCCCTTACCTCAACGCGGGGTTGGCAACGACGGCTGGGGAGACGATGGAAGCAGCTCCACCGTCTGGTTTACCTCGCCGCACTTTTGGCCACGGCGCACTTTTTATGGCTGAGCAAGGACATCCGAGAACCGCTGCGCTATCTGGCCGTTACCGTCCTGTTGTTGCTGCTGCGCTTGCCGCCCTTCCGTCGCCTGCCGGAGCGCAAGAGGCATCGCCGGGCATAAAGGTCTTTTCATCTCCGGTCCGCTTTTGCCGCCATGGCCGGTGTCCCGGCAAACTCATTCCATCTCAACGGCCAACGTGACCGCTTCTCCACCACCCAGGCAGAGGGAAGCGATCCCCCGCTTCAATCCCCGTTGCCGCAGGGCGTAAAGCAGGGTGACCAGCACCCGCGTCCCGGAACAGCCGATGGGATGCCCCAGGGCGATGGCCCCACCGTTGACGTTGACCTTCTCCCAATCCCAGCCGTCCTTCTCCAGTTCCTTGCCGTCGGCCAGGACTTGGGCGGCAAAGGCTTCGTTCAACTCTATCAGGTCATAATCGGCCAGAGCCGTACCGGTGCGTTCCAACAAACGGCGGATGGCATGGGCCGGGGCAATGAAAAGCCATTGGGGGTCTACCGCAGCCTGGGCGTAACCGGTGATGCGGGCCAGTGGCTGTACACCCAGCTCATCGGCCTTGCGACGGCTCATCACCACGACGGCTGCCGCGCCGTCGGTGATGCCCGGCGAGTTCCCGGCGGTGACGATGCCGTCCTCCTGGAAGGCAGGTCGCAATCGCGCCAGGGCCTCCAGGGATGTGTCGCGGCGGGGGCACTCATCGGTATCAAAGAGCAAGGGCGGGCCTTTGCGCCGGGGAACCTCTACGGGGACGATCTCCTCGCGGAACCTGCCGGCATCAATGGCCTCAATGGCTTTGCGATGGCTGTGGTAGGCATATTCGTCCAGCTGGCGACGGGTCAGCCCGTACTGCCGGGCGATAAACTCCGCCGAATTGCCCATGTGATGATCCATGAAAGGACACCACAAGCCATCATGGACAACGCCGTCCACCAGCGTTCCGTTGCCCAAACGGTAACCCCCCCGCGCTTGGGGCAGGTAGTAGGGGGCGCGGCTCATGTTCTCCATGCCTCCCGCGACATAGATTTCGCCGTCTCCGGCCCGGATGAGACCGGCGGCCAGCATCACGGTCTTGAGTCCGGAGCCGCACACCTTGTTGAGCGTCACCGCGCCGACCTGGGGCGGGATGCCGCCGCCGATGGCCGCTTGGCGGGCCGGAGCCTGCCCCATGCCGCTGGGCACAACGCAGCCCATGAACACCTCATCCACCAGGGCCGGGTCCACACCTGCCCGCCGGACCGCCTCCCGAACGGCAACGGCCCCCAGCTGCGGGGCAGGGATGGCGGACAGGCTGCCCATAAACTTGCCGATAGGAGTGCGTGCTGCACCGACGATCACCACTTCGTTGGGGTTGCTCATAGGTCCTCCTCGGTTATGATTTTAGCGAATGGGAATGGGAACGACGAACGGAAACGGAAAGAGTGCTTGTCTTCTCTTCATGCTTGCGCATCGTGTCGTCTATCGTACCCAGGGGTTCAACCTTTTCTCCTCGCCGATGGTCGTCGCCGGGCCGTGGCCGGAATACACCACCGTTTCATCGGGCAGGGCAAAGAGGATGGTCCGGATGCTGTGCATCAATTGCTCCCAGCTCCCGCCCGGCAGATCGGTGCGGCCTACGCCCCGATGAAAGAGTACGTCACCGTCAAAAAGGACGCCCTCCTTCGGTTCGTAGAAGCAGACGTGGCCCGGCGTATGCCCCGGCGTGTGGAGCACCCGAAAGCGCAGTTCGCCGACCGTCAGCTCATCGCCGTCGCGGAGCTCAAGGTCGGGCAGAGGGCCGGGGGTGGCGGGCAGGCCGAAAAGGGCCGCTCCGCCTGCCGTCTTGAGCAACGGCAGGTCGGCGGGGTGAAGGGCCAAAGTCGCGCCGGTGGCCTCGACAATAGGGCCGTTGGCGTCAATGTGGTCAAAGTGGGCATGGGTATCCAACACGTAACGGATCGTCAACCCGTGCCGTTCCACCTCGGCCAGAATGCGCTCCGGGTGGCCGCCGGGATCTATGACGACCCCTTCTTTCGTCTCCTCGCAACCGACGATGTAACAGTTGGTCTGAATCAGGCCGACGGGTAAAACCGAAATGATCACTTGCTTCTCCTTGATGTCGGGCGACCGGTCATTCTTCGTGCAGTGGGCCGGTTTCTACTTTCCAGTAGAGGGCTTCCAGCAGAGGGTAAAAAGAGGAATAGCGGACGATGGTCTCTTCAATGAAAAGGGCCAACTTTTCCGGCTGCCCGACATAGATCGGTTCACCCCGGTTGATGACGTTGAAACGGGTAACAAGGGGCATCCGTCGCAGGTCCATCAGTTCCACGCTTTCCAAAGACAAAGCGCGTGCGACGGCCATCTCCAGTTCCAAGCGTTGGGGCCAGGGAGGGGTTTCGGTAAAAAGGGCGGCCAGATCGCAATCGTGGCCCCGGCGCAGGGCAAAGGCGTAGAGGGCGACCAAGCGCGATTCCCCTTGACACGCCCGGCGCAGTCGGTCCAACTCCGCTTCGGCGAAACAGTCCTTCTGTCCCATCGCCCACCTCCGGGGCAATTATAACACAAATGCGACCGCCGGGCCAACCCGTCTCGCAGGTGTGCGCAGGGCAGGAGCGTTTATCCTCCTCGCTGCCGGTTTCATCGCGTCGGTGTGTGGCTAAATTTCCACTTGGGCGGTTTCATCCAATGCCTCAACGGCAGCGGCTGCTTGGGGCCGGAGCCGAGGGGCCGGGCGGCGGCGGGATAGGCGATTGAGCAACGCGCTACCGCCGATCAGCAGGATGCAGGGGGCCACAATGACGCCCAGCACATAGGGCCAGAAGGGGAGCAGAGGGGTGGGGGAGAAGCGATCCAGGTTGAGCAGGATCACGGTCAGGCTGACCCAAACGGCCAAAAAGTTGGGGATGGCATCGCCGGAGCGGAGGAGCTTCAACCCCATCATCCGCTTGCGGGTAAAGGGGAAAAAGAGGTTGCTTCCCATAAAACCCAATTGATCTTCCGCAATGTGGGCAAGGGCGGCCAGGGCCATTGCCACGCCGTAGACCGGCGCGATCAGCGTTCCCACTCCGCCCACCAGCAGAGCCAAAAAGAAGGAATGGCTCCAGGAGCGGTGCCAGGGCAAAAAGATCACTTCCACCGCTTCGCCCGCAGGCTCAAAAGTCAAAGAAGGGCCGCTGAAAATATCAATGCGGGTTTCGGCATCGTAGGTGTGCAGGATGGGAACTGCCACCTGCGCCCGCCCTTCACCCAAGCCGGGAATCTCACTGGCAACAAAGGGGACCTGCCCCGTCGTCACCACGGGGCCGATGCGGACGACGACCTGGTTCCGCTCCAGGTCAAAGGTGACGCTCCACTGCCGCCACAGGTCGGCCCCCAGCCGGACGGTATGCAAGTGGACCTTGACGGGGCGACCTTCGGCATGGGCGCGGTTCATGGCTGCCGCGATCCGTTCGGCGATGGCCTGGGGGTCGGGATGGCCGTCCGCCCGTGTAATCTGAGCCGGGTCTATTTCGTCGTCCAAACGTTCAAAATAGCGGACGAATTTGAAATCCAGCGTATCGGGCAGCAGCCCGGCGATACCCCCCAGCACCGGGCCGAAAGCCAGATCGGAAGCGGCGCTGTGGACGATCTCCGGGAAAAAGGTTGCCACGGCAACGCCGGTTATGAAATGGGCGATCCCTTTCACTTATCCTCCTCGTCGTCAAGGAGCGTCCCGGCCTACCCCTTCACCCCGCCGACGGTCAACCCCGATTCCAGGTAGCGTTGCAGCCATAGGAAGATGAGGATGATGGGGATCAGCACCAGCACCGCGCCGGAGGCGAACCGTCCCCAGGGGATGTTGACCTCGTTGGCGATCTGGTACATGCCGACCATGACCGTCTTTTTGGCGTCGGGGGCGGGGATGAGGATGTTGGCCAAAAAGAATTCGCCCCAACCGGCCATGAACCCAAAGAGCAGGGTGACGGCCAGGGCCGGGCGGGCCAGGGGCAGGGCAATATAGACAAAGGATTGGATCGGCCCGCAGCCGTCAATCATGCCCGCCTCTTCCAGGTCTATGGGGATGGTATCAAAGTAGCCCTTCAGGTTCCAGATGACAAACACCAGCGTCCCGGCCAGGTAGGCCATGACCAGGCCCCAGTGGTTGGCGTACAGGCCCAGGGCGGCCAAAATCTGGGCGATGGGGACCAGGGAAAGGATGCCGGGGAAGGCCTGGATGGCGAGAAAGAGGATCAGCCCCGCCTGCCGCCCGTAGAACTTGAAGCGGGAAAAGGCAAAGGCCGCGGAGGTGCCGATGAAGAGGGCGGCCAGGGCCGTCGCCGTGGCGACCAGGAGGCTGTTCTTGATCCAGATCAAAAAGGAGGTCTGGGTGAGGAGGTCTTGCAGGTTGGCCCAGGTCCATTCGGTGGGGATGAACATGCCCAACAGATCAAAGGTGTAGAGCCGCTGGCCCGGTCGCCCGGCGGCGAGGATGGCGAACCAGACCGGGTAAAGGGCAAAGAGGGTCATCAGCCCCAAAAAGGCATACATCAGCATTTTGGTCCAGGGTTTGGGCGGTCGGTTCATTCGTAGACTCCTTCCGTGATGCGGGTGATGCGCAGGCTGTAAAGGGTGGCGATAAAGAGGGCAACGAACAGAATGACGGCAAAAGCACCCATACGGCCAAAGGCCTGGGTCTGAAAGATCTGCTTGTAGGCGTGGACCATGACGAACTCGGTAAAGCCGGGGGTCCCCGCCCCTTTGACCGGCCCGCCCTGGGTGATGCTCCACACCACGGCGTCCACCTTGTAGGTCGTCAGCGTGCTCAAGACGACGGCGGGCAGGACCGCCGGTCGCAGCAGGGGCAGGGTGATGTTGGTCAGCTGCTGCCACCAACCCGCACCGTCCACCTCGGCGGCTTCATAGAGATCGGGCGGGATGGATTGCAGGCCGCCCAGGATGACGACCATGAAAAAGGGGTAGGTGTACCACAGGTTGACCAGGACAACGACGAAAAAGGCCCACCAATCCTCCCGCAGATAGGCCGGCCCCTGGATGCCCAAAACGGCCAGGAACTGGTTGATGGTCCCGTTTTCCCGGAAAAAGAACTGCCAGATGAGGGACATCATAATGGCGACGGTGGACGCAGCCCAGGGGACGATGAGGACCACGCGGAAAAAGGTCCGACCTCGGAGGTAATCGTTGTTGAGGATGAGGGCTACGGTCAGGCCCAGGACGAAAAAGAGGGGCATACAGACGATGACGTAGAGGATGGTGCGGATGTTGACCATGATAAAGTTGCCCGTATCCAAAAGGGTGTTGTAGGCTCCGATCACATCCAATCGCCGGCCCAAAAGCAGGGCAACGGCCAGACCGCCCAGCCACACCGCCCCCGCCGGAACCGGGCGGGTGACGCGTCTTTGCCCCCAGCGTCTGTTCAGGTAAGCGGCAGCCCCCAGGGGGACCAGCACCAGGACGATGCGCCCCAGGGCCAGCACCGCTTCTTTGGTGAACAGCCCGCCCAGCAGGTCGGCATAGTTTTTGTAAAAGGGGTCCACAAAGGTAAAGGGCTGGGCGATGCCCCGCTGCTCTTTGTTCAGCCAGCAGGAAGGTTCGACGATGCGCCAAATGGTGACGGAGCAATCGGGGTTGGGGTGGAACTTGCCCCGGTTGGTCAGAGAGATAAAGACGTTGAAGACAAAGGGATAGACGCTAAAGATCAGAATGGCGATGAGGGTGGGCATGACAAAGAGCAAGAGGGTTAGCGTCTTGCGGCGGCCAGACCAGCCGACCATGAGCCACCTCCTCAAAAGTTGAACCGAGAGCGCAAAGGATCTAAAAACTCTACGCGGGAACCCTCCCGCTTCGTGCCCGATTTCGTGGGCGGTTTACGAGCGGGCCGCCGAGGGCGGTGGCGACTCAAGTCGCTCTTTCGGGCCTGTGGCCGGGCGTATTCGTGCATTCGCGCCCGATTCGTGGACGGCCCACAATTTTCAAGAAACCCCCGGTCGGCCTGTGCCGGGGGCAGGGGCTTGGAATTTTTAGGGGGAGAGGCTCCCATCACAGCGAGCCTCTCCCCCGACGGTTCGTTTTACTGCATGTCCTTGATTGCTTGTTCAATGGCGGCCTGGGCGGCTTCCAACGCTTCCTGCGGCGTCTGCGCGCCGGTCCAGATGGCGGTGGTGGCATCCCCCACCGGTCCCCACTGGGCACTGGCGTAGGGTGTATTCGCCATGGGCACACCCAGGTTCAGCGACGCACCGAACCCTTTCAGCGTCTCCAACTGCTGCACCTCCGGGTCCATCAGTGCCTTGGTTGCCGCGGGGATCGTCTTGTTCGCTATTGCCAGCTTGGCCTGCACTTCTGGGCTGGTAAAGTACTTCATGATGTCCAGGGCGATCTCTGCGTTGCCCCGGTCCACGGCGTTCTGCGTCAGCATCAGTGTTTTGATTCCCACGAAGGGTTTGCCCATGGGCAGGATGCCGTAGTTGATGCCTGCCGCTTCCAGGTCGGCGATGGCCCAGGGTCCCGTCCACCAGGCACCTGCTTCGCCGTCCACGATCATTGCCTTGCAGATGTCGTGGCTTGTCTCTGCCGGTGCGTACTCCCGGAATTTGACCATCCATTCTCCGGCGGCCAGTGCTTCCGGTGTGTTGAGGTAGACGTTGCCCTGGTCGTCCACATACTCCGGCACGCCGAAGCCGAAGTAGATGGGCGCCACGTGGTACGCATCGGGGTTGCCCAACCCCTGGTTGCAGACCAGGTACTTGCCCGTGTCTTTGTAGAACGCCTCCGCCTTTGCCAGCAGGTCGTCAAAGTCCATGGGGTCGGTGGGTAGGTACTCTTCCCCTACCATGTCCTTGTTGTACACGAAGGCGATTCCCTCCTGGCTTTCCGGCAAGGCCCAGATCTTTTCCTGCCACACCACACCCCGCACTGCAGCCGGTTCGTAGGTGCTGTTGAGGAAGGTCATGTCGATTCCATAGTCGTTCAGCGGTACGATGTTGCCCGCCAATGCCTGTGCTCCGATCTGGTCGTTGGCCCAGCCGATGATGTCGGGGCCTTC